>JBJFHQ010000121.1:0-15455 GCA_051893755.1 Oscillospiraceae bacterium | reverse complement strand
GGCAAAATTTGCCGAAAAGACGTGCGTATACGCCTATGTGGACAGGTTCTTATACAAAAAAGCTGCCGCGAAAACTCGCAGCAGCTTAAAAAATATCAATTATTTAGCGGCTTTCTTCCTGCCTGTGGCAATAAGAGGCGGTGTGCCGTTGTTCACGCAGTCGGCGGTGACGGTGACCTTCACAAGGTCTTCCTGAGAGGGAGCCTTGAACATGATATCGGTCAGCATTCCCTCCACGATAGCACGCAGTCCGCGGGCGCCTGTTTTCTGAGTGATAGCCTTCTCGGCGATGGCAGTAAGTGCGTCCTCGTCGAAAACGAGGTCCACGTTATCCATGCCGAACAGCTTCTGATACTGCTTCACAAGAGCGTTCTTCGGCTCGGTGAGTATTCTCACGAGAGCAGCCTCATCAAGCTCTTCAAGAACGGTGATAACGGGGAGACGTCCCACCAGCTCGGGGACCATGCCGAACTTCACGAGGTCCTGGGGGATAACGTCCTTGAAAATATTCTTTTCCTTTTCGCTCTTGGACTTAACGTCCGCGCCGAAGCCTATCGCCGAGGAATCCTTGCGCTTTTTGATAGTCTGTTCCAGACCGTCGAAAGCTCCTCCGCAGATGAAGAGAATATTTCTTGTATTGATGTGGATAAGCTCCTGATTGGGGTGTTTTCTGCCGCCCTGCGGAGGCACGGCGGAATCGGTGCCCTCGATTATCTTAAGCAGTGCCTGCTGAACGCCCTCGCCGCTTACATCACGGGTAATGGAGGTGTTCTCGGACTTCCTGCCTATCTTGTCTATCTCGTCGATGTAGATGATGCCTCTCTGTGCCGCCTCGATGTCGTAATCCGCCGCCTGAATCAGACGAAGGAGCACGTTCTCAACGTCATCGCCCACGTAGCCTGCCTCGGTGAGGGTAGTCGCATCGGCGATAGCAAAGGGCACCTGTAATATCTTAGCAAGTGTCTGCGCAAGCAGAGTCTTTCCGACTCCGGTAGGACCCAGCAGGATAACGTTGCTCTTCTGGAGCTCAACATCGTTGTCCTTGTCGTCCTTGCTGTCGGCAGTCATGATGCGCTTGTAGTGGTTGTACACAGCGACGGAAAGTGCGACCTTAGCCTGATCCTGACCGATAACATACTCGTCCAGCACCTTTTTGATATCCATAGGCTTTACGAGCTTGAACGCAGACTTTGAGTTCTTGTCGGGCATTTCCACCGACTTTTTATTAGGAATGAAGCCCAGCGCGTCGTTGCTCATGAGCATCTCATAGCAGTACATAACGCACTCGTCGCAAATATTGTGCGGACCTGCGGAGAACATGCTCTGTATCTTATTTTCGGGCTTTCCGCAGAAATCGCATCTTTTCACGGTTTTATCTCCAACGGGCATTTTGTCGTCCTCCGTTTTTATCTTTTGGTGATAACCTTATCGACCAGACCGTACTCGCAGGCTTCCTCTGCGGTCATATAGTTGTCGCGTTCGGTGTCGCGATTGATGGTCTCGATATCCCTGCCTGTATTCTCGGCGAGGATACGGTTCATCTTCTCGCGGGTGCGGACCATATGGTCGGAGTGGATCTTGATATCGGTGCACTGACCTGAAAGTCCGCCTGAAATAAGAGGCTGATGAATGAGTATCTCGGAATTGGGGAGAGCTATTCTCTTGCCCTTAGCGCCCGAGGAGAGCAGGAATGCTCCCATAGAAGCCGCCATACCGATGCAGATAGTGGAAACATCGCACTTGATGTAGTTCATGGTATCATAGATAGCCATACCTGCGGTAATGCTGCCTCCGGGGCTGTTAATATAAAGGCTTATATCCTTTTCGGGATCCTGTCCCTCAAGGAACAGAAGCTGTGCGACCACCAGACTTGCCGAAGTATCGTTTACCTCGTCGGAGAGCATAACTATCCTGTCGTTCAAAAGTCTGGAAAAAATATCAAACTGTCTTTCTCCTCTGCTTGTCTGTTCAACAACATAAGGAATATAACTGCCCATCTCAAAAACCTCCTGTTAGATGTTAGATAATTAGAGGCAAGAAGCAAGATAAAATGCACCTTGCCCCTTGCTTCTAAAGTGTAAATGATCTTTGAAATATTATCCGAAACAGCTTAAATGAGCAGCGCAGATAAAATCGTCAATTATCAATTATTTATGCGATCTTAGCGCTGTCCTTCACGAGCTTAGCAGCAGCCTCGACCTTAAGATCATCCACGATATTCTCCTTGGTAACGATCTGCTTGACCTGAGCGGAAGTGATCTTGTACATATCAGCGATCTTCTGTACCTCAGCCTCAACAGCCTCGTCGGAGACCTCAACATTTTCAAGCTCAGCGATCTTCTCAAATGCAAGGCGGAGCTTTACCTGCTTTTCAGCATTGTCGCGGAAGGTCTTTCTGAAGCCCTCAGCGTCCATGCCTGTGTAGGAGAGATATGTTTCAAGGTTAAGACCCTGAGTGGAGAGACGATACTCGAAGTCTCTTACCATCTCGTCGATCTTAGCTTCGTACATTTCATCGGGTACCTCAGCGGACATCTTCTCGATAACTGTATCGTAGAGCTTGTTCTCAGCCTCAACGTCTGCATTCTTTGCAGCTCTTTCGGTGAGCTTGGACTTGATATCGTTCTTAAGCTCGTCGAGAGTATCGAACTCGGAAACGTCCTTAACGAACTCGTCGTCCACCTCAGGAAGCTCAAGAGCCTTGATCTCGTGGAGCTTTACCTTGAATTCAGCGGGCTTGCCTGCAACATCTGTCATCTGATAGTTCTCGGGGAAGGTAACGTTAACTGTGAACTCATCGCCGGGGTTGTGACCAACGATCTGATCCTCGAAGCCGGGGATAAAGTAGCCTGTACCGAGCTTAAGCTCATACATTTCTTCCTTGCCGCCGTCGAAAGCAACTCCGTCGATGAAGCCCTCAAAGTCGATAACAGTTGTATCGCCGTTCTCAGCAGCTCTGCCCTCAACGGTAACGAGTCTGCCCTGTCTTTCGCGGAGCTTGCCGATCTCGTTGTCAACGTCCTCGTCGGTAATATCCTTGACATTTTTAGCAATTTCTATACCCTTATAATCGGAAATTTCAACCTCAGGCTTAGAAATAACGGTCATCTTGAAAACAACGCCGCTGTTCTTGTCGAGAGAAGTCACCTCGACCTCAGGTCTTACAACGGGAGTAAGGCCTGCCTCCTTGACTGCGGGATATACTGCAGCAGGAACGAGAGCGTTCACAGCGTCCTCATAGAAGAAGCCCTCGCCGTAAAGCTTTTCGATCATCTTTCTGGGAGCCTTGCCCTTTCTGAAGCCGGGGACAGTGATGCTCTTAGCCTTTCTGCGGTAGGTAGACTGTACGGCATTTTCGAACTGTGCTGCGTCTACCTCTACTTCGAGCTCATATTTGTTTGTTTCGATCTTATTTGTTGATTTTAACATTCAGATAACATCCTCTCAATAATTTGTTATTTATATTTTAAGGCTTTATTCACAGTGCAAATATCTCTGCAAAGCCTGTAAATCCGCTGTTCAAACGGCATAAAGCACATATGTTAATTATATCATAAACGATTTGATAAAGCTATAGAAAAACCGCATTTTCTGCATTTTGCACAATTTAAATGATCTTTTGCGGTACAAATTGTATGTAATCACTTGAAACGAGCTGATAGGATATCCCATCGCGTTCGCCGATGAAAGCGTTTTCGCAGGATCTGCCATGGATATGGCCATACCAGCATTTTTTAATATCATGTCTGTGCAGGACGTCGAGGATACTGTAATTGACGCTGTTTCCGAACACAGGCGGATAATGGAGAAACACCAGCGGGACAAGTCCCTCCTTTTCTGCGGAAGCAATAGAGGTCTCCAGCCTCCCCGCCTCACGGGCAAGGACCTTCGCATCGGCAGGCTCACCGTTTTCGGCTATCCACCCCCTTGTGCCGCAGATGCCGTAATTTTCCCAGCGATAGTGGTTGTTGTGGAGTATGTTAATGGTATCGAAGCCGTTTTCGGATAAGAATTTGGTCATTTTCCCCATAGTGCTCCACCAGTAATCGTGGTTGCCCTTGGAGATTATCTTAGTTCCGGGCAGCTCGTTGATGAACTTAAAATCGGCATAGGTCTCGTCCAGCTTCATCGCCCAGGAGATATCGCCGGGGATAACGACGGTATCATGTTCGGACACATTTTCAGTCCAGCCCGTTTTAATGCGTTCCATATAGTTGTCCCAGCCCCGGAAAATATCCATAGGCTTATCCTCGCCCAGTGACAGGTGAAGATCTCCGATAACATACAGCGACATACAATGCCCTTTCCTACAAGTTTGGTGATTAACTCCTTATGTCCGAAATGCGCCTGTTTTGCAGCAGCAAACAAGCGCACCGAATTAGACTATTTTATTTTTGTCCGTTTGTTATTATGTCATGCGATTTGATGTCTGTATCTGATGTGAAGTGAATTGCTATGTGAGCGGCTGTCCGTTCTCGGTGAATCACCTTTTCTTTTCCACTCTGAGATTTTCCGCCTGCTCACTGTTCGTTTTCGGTAAATCACTTTTTGTTTTCCACTCTGAGATTTGCCGACTATTCACGGTTCGTTTTCGGTGAAGTCTCCGACTTCACGCATTTGATTCGCTTCGCTATCAAATGCAGCGCCGCCCGAGCAGGACTTCCACTTAGTTGCTCACAGGATTTTCTTTGTCAGATTCCGCATTTTTACACGGGCGGCGCTATTGTTGTTCGTTGCTTCGGCTTAGACTAAGAGCAACGCTCTGTTACGTGCCGGTGGGGGTGTTTCGCCGCGTGCGCGCGGCGACCAAAGGGCGCTGCCCTTTGGAAACCTGCAGCCTTGAAAGGCTGGCGAACTTTTTGATGCCGGGTTACTTTTCAGCTTCGGTTACTCGCAGCCTCGAACCTTCGCTATAAACTATTCACTATTCACTCTTCACTATTCACTATTACAGTCCAAGCTTCTGAAGCACGTACGCTTCCTGCTCCGACTTATCAATGGAATCGGTGAAGCGCGCAGCCTTGTTCTTGAGCTCTGCCAGCGACTTCGGAATGGGATAGCCCGATACCTCGTGCAGTCTCTCGACCATTTCGTACTCGTCCGCCTGATCAGCCTTTCCGTCGATAGCTTCAAGCACGCTTGCGCTGAACTTGTAGGGGCTTGCAGTGGAAGCGATTACTGTTCTTGTATTGTCGCCTGTCTTAGCCTTGTAATCCTCGTAGACCTTAACAGCCACTGCGGAGTGAGTGTCCAGAGTGTAGGAATACTTGTCGAATATTTCCTTAATGGTAGCCTTGGTCTCCTCGTCGGTGCAGAAGCCGCCTACAAAATCAGCCTGCAGCTTAGCCTTCACATCTGCGGAGACTTCGTATCTGCCGCTCGAAGCAAGCGCGCCGAACCACTCTCTTATCTGAGCATCGTTGCCGTCGGTGAGAATGTAGAGCAGTCTCTCCAGATTGGAGGAAATAAGGATATCCATAGAAGGAGAAATAGTTGTGATGAACTCTCTGTTGCGGTCGTAGATGCCCGTGTTGATGAAATCAGTGAGCACCTTGTTGGAGTTGGACGCACAGATGAGCTTGTTCACGGGCATGCCCATATTCTTAGCATAGTAAGCAGCAAGGATATTGCCGAAGTTGCCCGTGGGAACTACAACATTTATCTTGTCGCCCGCCTTTATCTCGCCGTCCTTGACCAGCTGTGCGTAGGTGGAGAGATAGTATATTATCTGCGGAGCAAGACGTCCCCAGTTGATAGAGTTTGCGCTGGAGAACATCATGCCGTTGTCGGAAAGCTTTTTCTTAACGTCCTCGTCGGTGAATATCTTCTTAACGCCGTTCTGGCAGTCGTCGAAGTTGCCCTTGATAGAGCATACGTTAACGTTAGCACCGTCCTGAGTGATCATCTGGCGCTTCTGCATAGCGCTTACGCCGTCACGGGGATAGAATACCATTATCTCGGTATCGGGAACATCAGCGAAGCCCTCAAGCGCAGCCTTGCCCGTATCGCCCGAAGTAGCCACGAGAATGATGACCTTCTTGTTGAGATTTATCTTCTTGACGGAGGTGGTGAGCAGATAGGGAAGTATCTGGAGAGCCATATCCTTGAAAGCGCATGTAGGACCGTGCCACAGCTCGAGAACATAAGCTCCGTCGAACAGGTGAGATATCTCTGCGATGTTCTCGGTAGCGAAATTCTTGGTGCTGTAAGCGTTATCGGTGCAGTATCTGATCTCTGCCTCGGTGAAGTCGGTGAGGTACTTGGAGAAAACGAAAGCCGCTCTCTCGGAGTAGGACATATCGCCCAGAGCGACGATCTCGTCCATAGATATCTGAGGTATCTCCTCGGGCACAAAAAGACCGCCCTCTGCGGAAATACCCTGTACGATAGCCTGTGCAGCGGAGATCTTCACGCTGCTGTCACGTGTGCTTTTGTAGTTCATTTTATTCAATTCCTTTCCAAACCACTCACATGGTTATGAAATATGTATATATATAGTCACAGAACGGTATCAATGCCGTCTGCGGAAAAAGCGTTGTCGTAGTAGCGCAGCTTCACGGGCTTTCCGTCGGATAAAGCCACATCTGCCACGTCATAGCGGGGCTGACTTTCACTGCCCACACGGAAAAGATACTCCTGCGAAGTGCGGATAATGAGCCGCTGTTTCTTTTTGGTAACGGCATATACTCCCGATTCAAATGCGGAGATATCGCGGCTCTTGACCTCCACAAAGGCGATAATGCCGTCCTTTTCGGCGATGATGTCAATTTCTCCGCCGCGGACGGTATAGTTCCTGCACAGTATGCTGTACCCCGCCTTTTCAAGGTAAAACGCGGTCAGAGTCTCGCCGCCGTCACCTATCTCACGGGTGCTCATCAGTGCATTTTCTTAAGGAAGGTCACCCTGTGCACAGGGAGCACTCCCAGTTCCTTTATCTTTTCATAGTGGAGCTTTGTGCCGTAGCCCTTGTGCTTGTCGAAGCCGTACTCGGGGTATTTCTCGGCTATCTGCTTCATGTACCTGTCACGGCTGACCTTTGCGATAATGGAAGCCGCGCCCACGCTGGCAGATATGCCGTCGCCGCCGATGATACATTCGCCCTTCACGCCCACATCGGGCATTTTGTTGCCGTCAACCAGTGAATATTCGGGCCTTACCGAAAGTCCCTCAACAGCCCGTTTCATAGCAAGAAACGCCGCATTCAGGATATTCAGCTCATCTATTTCCTTAACGGTAGCGATGCCCACGCTCCATGCAGCAGCCTTAGCGGTTATCTCGTCGAAAAGCGCCTCCCGCTTTTTCTCGGAGAGCTTTTTGCTGTCATTTATCCCCTCGATGAACACGCCCTCGGGAAGAATCACTGCCGCAGCATAAACGTCCCCTGCAAGAGGACCTCGTCCCGCCTCGTCGATACCGCAGAAAACGCCGTATTTTGAGCGTATCTCGCTGTCAAAGGCGAAGCGCTGCTTTTCGGCGATAAGCTTTTCCTCAGATTTTTTTGCCGCCATAGCAGACCCTCCGTTTACTCGGGAAGCTCCAGAGTTATCCGTCCGAGCTTGCCGCTTCGAAATTCATCCAGAACGGTTATCGCCGCTCTTTCGGTGTTTATCTCGCCGCCCGACACGAGCATGCCACGGCTCATTCCCACCTGTTTGAGAAGCTCATAGCCGTCCTCGTTCGGTTCGTCGGAAAGCTTCTTGTAGCGTTCCTTCAGGTTGTCGTGATAGTTCACATTAAGGTTCATAAGCAGTCTGCAGGCAAGGGTCTCGATATCCACCACGTCGTCCTTGACGGCGCCGGTGAATGCCAGCTTTTCGCCCACCAGCTTATCCTCGAACTTAGGCCAGAGCACGCCGGGCATATCCAGCAGCTCGATATTTTTCGCAATTTTCACCCACTGCTTTTCGCGGGTAACGCCGGGACGGTCCTCGACCTTGGCCTTTTTTGAGCCTGCCATGCGGTTGATGAAGGAGGACTTCCCCGCATTGGGAATGCCCACCACCATAAGATGGAGGACTCTTCCGGTCATGCCCCGCTCGTTGTTCCGCCTTATCAGGTCAGCGAGCACCTCGTTTACCAGCGGCTCAAAGCGGTTCAGACCCTTTCCCGTGCGGCAGTCCGCAGCAATAGCGGGAATGCCGTTGTTTTTGTAATATTTCAGCCATTTTTCGGTGGCTTTTTCGTCTGCGGAATCTGCTTTGTTCAGCAGGACTATCCGCGGCTTATCCTCGATAAGTGAGGACAGGTCGGGATTTCTGCTTGCCGCAGGTATCCTCGCGTCGATGACCTCAACGACCGCGTCCACCAAAGGCAGCGAAGCCTTTATCATGCGCTTTGTCTTGGTCATATGACCGGGGAACCACTGAATTGAAGGCGCTTCTATCATAAAAATTATACTCCGTAAAAATTATTCGACCTTGCCAAATCCCGAGAAGGGCAGGAATCTGAACACCACCTTGCCGAGTATCTCGTCCTCGGGAACAAATCCAACAAGAGCGCTGCGGCTGTCGGTGGAGTTGTTGCGGTTGTCACCCATTACGAACACATAGCCCTCGGGAACGGTCACAGGATAAGTGTGTCCGCCCTCGTCTATCTGCGTAAGTTCCCTTATGTAGGGCTCGTCAAGAACAGTTCCGTCAACGGAGACCTCGCCGGTCTCGAAGTTGATATTGACCTCCTGACCGCCCATAGCGATAATTCTCTTTACGATAGGCTTGTTAAGACCGGGGATAGCCTGAAGCTCGTTATTCTCGTCGTAGATGTAGCCGCTGCCGCTGTTGATGATGATGATATCACCCTGCTCGGGCTCGTAGAAGAGATGGGATACGATAAGCTTATCTCCGTCAAAGAGGGTATCGTTCATAGAATCGCCGTCAACGAACGCCTCTCTTAAAATGAAGGTAAACAGCAATATCACCACAAAAAATGCAAATACGATAGTTTCGGTCCATTCAAGGAGCTCGGCATAGGGATTGCCCTTTTCCTTTTCGACGTCCTCGTCCAGTGCCTCGTAATTGATCTCATACTTTGCCATGGCTATTCTCCCTTTCATAAAGAAAATTATATCATTGTCATACCGACCATGTTTTTGCGTTATAGCAAAAAAGGGACGATAGACGTCCCTTTAAAGCCTGTTTTAATAATTTGTAGTCTTAAAGGGCTTCACTTAATGTCTGCATATCATAGAACACACAGACTCCTATCAAGCAGTCCGTCAAACGGTAAATTACTTGATCTGCTCCTTGACCTTAGCAGCCTTGCCGACTCTGTTTCTTACATAGTACAGCTTGCTGCGGCGAACCTTACCGTGTCTGATGACCTCAACGCTGTCAACAACGGGGGAGTGAAGAGGGAATACTCTTTCGATTCCGCAGCCGTGAGCAACTCTTCTTACGGTAAATGTCTCGCTGATGCCGCCGTGCTTCTTAGCGATAACAGTGCCCTCGAAAGCCTGGATTCTGTACTTTTCGCCTTCCTTGATCCTTACGTTTACCTTAACGGTATCGCCAACCTCAAATTCGGGTGCGTTAGCCTTGAGGCTGCTGTCGCTGATAAGTTTTAATGCGTCCATTCTGTTTTCCTCCATAATTTTAAGACATTCTTACTCCTTTAAGCCTGTGATTCACAGCGGTCACGGCAGAGCAGCGGACTGTCTGTTTTAATGTCATTCCTCTTCGGAAAGGCATTAAACCCGCAGGGCAGATTTCACCCCACGAAACTTAAATGCTAAATCATTATAACATATTTATCCCAAAATTTCAAGAGTTTTTTCAGCTTTTATTTCCCTGCAAAAAATATCTCCCATTTACACAAATTCCACACCCATATCGCAGAGTATTTTTGTGCGTTCTACATATACTTTTTCAGGCTCGCCGCACCTTTCGGCGAAGGCGTCCAGAAAAAGCGAGGGATTTATGTTCAGCTCATTCCCCGCAGGAAGTCGTATCTCCGCGGTAAGCTCGTCACCGTTCACGGTTTTCGACAGTATTTCCGTATAAGGCTTTATATCGAGAATGACCTCCCCCTTTTTCTTGCTGTGCTTTTTCACGTCTATCCTGTCCGCGGAGATAAACTCCTCAAAGCGGTCAGCTATGTCCTTTCCGCTCATTTTTATCACATACTCCGCCCCGAAGATATCCTTAGCCTCGTTCACGGGAGCATGTACTTCAAGAATATGCAGCCCCTCAGGGAGCACCTCGTTCATGCGGTCTCTTATTTCGTCGAAGGATATCTCGTCGGTAATGTAAAAGTCCATGAACTCGTGCATTCCGACGATACCCACCGACAGCGCCAGCGGAAAGCTCAGATATATCCTCGGATTATAGCCCTCACTGTACCATGCGGGGATATGCGCTCTTTTCAGCGCTCTCTGCATGGTCCGCAGCAGGTCCAGATGTGATATATAAATAGCCCTGTCCCTCTTGACAAAGGACGCTCTTACTTGCTTTTTATCCAAAACATTCACGCCCCGTTCCCCCATTCACTCCGCAGCCCGCGCACTGCTGGCGGCAGCTTCTGGTAGTCTGCGCATTGTGTGCCTTTTGGTTTTCCCTGATAAGGAACTTTTTCGACACAAGATAGTCCAGATGATCCCACGGCATCACCTCATCATAGGGACGGGTGCGGCAGGCGTAGAAGTCCATATCTGCGCCGTTTTCGAGGAAGGCCTCCCTCCACAGATCATAGCGGAAATACTCGTCCCAGCCGTCCAGCCTGCAGCCCTTTTTCCATGCGCTGTATATTACGCTGCCAAGCCGTCTGTCGCCCCTTGCGAGGACTGCTTCAAGAGTGCTCACATCGCTGTGGTGACAGCTTATGTTCAGATATTTCTTCCCCTTTGCCGCTCCCATGAGAATGCCCTGTCTGCGGCGTATCTCGTCGTCGCTTATCCTCGGCTCGAACTCAAAGGGAGTGAAGGGCTTGGGGATAAAGGTAGCGCAGCTCACGGAAATGGTCAGCCGCCCGTTCTTGCCGCGGGGACGGTCGGGATTTGCGTAGAACAGGTCTGCTATCCTGTCCGCAAGCCTTACGATGCCGATGATATCCTCGTTGGTCTCCTCGGGGAGCCCCAGCATGAAATAGAGCTTCACCCCGGTATACCCTCCGCTGAAAGCCAGCCTACAGGCGCTTAAGACGTTTTCCTCGGTGATGTTCTTGTTGATAACATCGCGAAGGCGCTGAGTGCCCGCCTCGGGAGCAAAGGTCAGACCGCTTTTGCGGACCTTCTGCAGCTGCTCCATGATATCGCCGCTGAACTTGTCTATTCTCATTGAGGGCAGTGCCAGATTGATATGCTCGCCCTCGGTGTACTCGGTGAGCTTTTCGAGGATATTGTCGATATCGGCGTGGTCGCTGGTGGAAAGCGAGGACAGCGAGACCTCCTCATAGCCGGTGGACTCGCACAAAGCTTTCGTGCTTTTGCAGATATTCTCCGCAGATTTTTCCCTGAACGGACGATAGATAAACCCAGCCTGACAGAACCTGCAGCCTCTTATGCAGCCCCGCAGCACCTCCACAACAGCACGGTCGTGGACTATCTCGGAAAAGGGCACCACGAATTTCTCGGGATAGAACGCCTTGTCCATATCGGCGACGATGCGCTTTTTCACCTTTGCGGGAGCGTTTTCGTTCACGATAGTATATTCCCTGACAGTGCCGTCATCGTTGTACTTCACATCGTAGAAGGACGGCACATAAATGCCCTCCACATGAGCTATCCTTTCAAGATACGCTTTTTTGGAGTAGCTGCCGTTTTTCTTCATCTCGCAGTAGATGTCCATTATTTCGAGGTTGACCTCCTCGCCCTCGCCGAGAACGAAGAAGTCGAAGAAATCCGCCATAGGCTCGGGATTGCAGACGCAGGGACCTCCTGCCATGACAAGTGGATATCCCTCGTCCCTGTCCCTTGCGTACACGGGGATACCGCCTAAATCCAGCATATTCAGAACGGTAGTGTAGCACATCTCGTACTGGAGAGTAAATCCCACAAAGTCGAACTCGTTTATGGGGTCAAGGCTTTCCAGACCGTACAGCAGCAGTCCGTTTTCCCGCATGAGCGCCTCATAATCGGGTGCAGGGGAAAACACCCTCTCGCACCAGAAATTTTCGCGGCTGTTTTTGAGGAAGTAGAGTATCTTCATGCCAAGGTGAGACATGCCGATATCGTAGGTATCGGGAAAGCAGAACGCAAACCGCACGTCCACCTTTGATTTGTCCTTAACAACGCTGTTAAGCTCTCCGCCGATATATCTCGACGGATTTTTCACCTTTAACAGCAGGCTTTCGATTTTTTCCTTATTAGTCATTGAGTGATTCTCCGAATTGTTTTTTAATGAACCGCCGATCATGCCGAAGGCATCGTTTCCGACACTTGAATATCCGTCACTGAAAGTGTCGTGAAACGATTTGATCAGCGGTCCATTATTTAAAAGGCGGGAGAATTTTCACGCCTTAGGCTGAAAATCCTTCCGCCGCTTATTATATTATTGCCAAAGCTTTTGCAAATTATTTTGAGATATTGAGCTTGCTGCCGTTGGACAGATTTCCTCCGGAATTGGGGGAATAATAGTTGATGGTCTGTTTGCTCTTGACCGAATTTTTCAGACCCTCATACGCCTCATCGCGAAGCTTTTTCAGGCGGTCAACAGCAGCCTTATCATTGCGTTTTATCTCCTCGCGGAGCCTTGTCATGGTCTTTATCTTGCCCTGCAGCTCGATAAGCTCGTCGGTGAGATTATTGATATCCTCGGACTGGAGCACCTTGTTTATAGCAGTCTGACGGTCGATGCTCTGTTCGCTGACATACTGCCGCATTTCGGCGGATATGCCGTCAAGCGCGGTGATTATCTCCTGACGATTTTCGATAAGCTCGCCCACGCCGTCGATATCCTCATAGATTATCTTAGAGGTTATGTCGTTAAAATGCTCCATCTGCTCGATTTTTTTATCGGCAAGACTCAACAGCTTATTAGTCATAAGCTCACATTCCTTTCTTACTCATTTCGGTAAAGGAATCTTTCAGATTTTGAAAATACGGGATAATTTCCTTGATCTTTTCCGTATCCTTTTTAATATTTGCGGTCAGAAGCTCCTGTCTCAAAAAGCTGTAAAGCTCCGCAAAGTTGTTGGATATCTCATATTTCTCCACAAGATGACTTTCAAGAAAATCAACGATATCCTGCACCTTAGTCAAAGACTTATGAGCTTCGGGGATAGAGTTGTTGTCTATATAATAAACCGCCTTCTGGAGCTCGGTTATGCATCTGTCATAAACAGCCGCCGTGCGCTCGGCGGGAGTCATAGTCTCCCCCGCCTTCTGCATGTAATTCTGATAAGGATTCTGCATTATAGGTATATCCTTTCGATCATTTCATAGAATCATCAATAAGATGTAAAGTAAGACATCTGCATGCTCATTTTGGAAATATATGACTCAAGGGTCGTAAACTGGCTCCAGTATCTTTCCTGCTGATCCTCGTATCTTTCCTGAAGAGTATCAATGACGTTCTGAATGGACTTCATCTGAGTATAATACTGATTCTTTGTCTCGGAAACAGTATCCTTAACGCCGACCAGAGCTGTCAGATAACCATAGCCCTTCTTATTGCCTGCACCGTCGGTAGACTTTGTGCTGATAGCGGCGTCGATAGCATCATTGAGATTCTTTGCCAGACCCTTTTCGCTGTCGGTAAAGAACTTGGTCACATCGTCGCCGTAGCGGTTGATAGCCGCTTCAAGCTTACTGTCGTCAATCTCGTAGGTAGGATCGGTATTCACGCCCTTTTTCAGAGTGATCCCCAGATCGTAAAGGGACATCCCGTTAAAGGAGGTAGACATTGCGCCTCTCACCTTATTGATGAGCTTATTAACGGTAGCGTCGTTGTAGAGCCAGCCTTCCTTTGCCTTTTCGTTCCACTTTTCGATCTCCTTTTCGGACATTTCGTCCTCCTGCTCCTCGGTAAGAGGATCGTAATAGGAGGAGCCGTCCTTGGGACGGGAAGTCTGTACCTGCTTGTAGAGGTCGTTGATAAGGGTATTGTAATCCTCGATAAAGCTCTTTACAGTTTCCTTGATAGCGGTGTTGTCCTTCTTGGTGGTAACGGTAATAGCCGAGTCGGGATCGAGCTCCGCGTCGAAATCAGCCACATTATCGAAGGTAAAGGTAGTTCCGTCAACAGTGAAGGTGCTGTCTGCGCTTTCGAGAGTGACCCCGTTGATAGTGACCTGAGCATTGGTACCGTAAACGGTGAGAGCGGAATCGCTTGAAACGCCCTTGATATTGGTCCTTCCGAAAACATCGTTCATAAAAGCTCTTGTATCGGAATCGGCGAAGGTAAGGGTATTGCCCTCGGCAACGGTGATCGTACCGTCATTCGTATCGTACTTGAAGATCGCATTTCCGTTCGCATCGGTAACGGAGGTAAGGTCGGAGATAGTCACAGCTCCGTTTGCGCCCGTACCCGTAACAGACACCTTTCTTCCGTCAGCGTTCAGGAAGGTAAGCGCCTTGTCGGAGATAACATAGGAGTCGGCAACAGCCGTCTCGGTGTAGTTCTTTTCGGGAGTAAAGCCGAAATCGGAAGCGTGCTTGATGTAAACGGAGGCATTGTCGCCCGTTTCGAGATTTATGTATGAAGCAGTATTGTTATCAGCATCGGTGACTTCGGACTTAGTGAAGATCAGCCCCCACTTGCTTTGAGCGTACTCGTCGAGACGCTGAGCCTTTTCCATATTAAAGGCTTCTCTGTCCACGCTGTTCATATCAGCCAGATATTCCTCAACAGTACCGTCGTTTTCGGGATCGTAGCCCTTGCTCTTAGCAAGATCAAGAGTTATCTCCTCGTCGAGCTTACTGTTGGCAGCGACTGCCTTGTTAAGGGCATCGTTATACGCCTTTGCATACTCCTCGGCGGTAAATTCGTGCATTTCCTTAGTGGAATTGGCAAAGCCTGCCGCCTCGATAGCATCTCTGTACTTAGTCTCATCGTCGATAACGTTCCCGTCGGGATCTCTTACAGTCTTTCCGTCGGAGTCGATACTGTACGCCACCTTTTTATCCTTGCCGATATAATAAGTCGCGCCGTTTTCGTCGGTATATGAGTATATCTTTTCCTTGGTATCTGCGGTCCTGGAGACCTTAGCATCGATCTCCCTGTCTGTGCCGCCGATGTTAACGGTGATCTTTTCGGTCTCCTGTCTTTCGGTAAGAGCGGAGAGATCCAGTCTGAGGTCATAGCCGTTTACGGTCATGACCATGGTCTTGTCAGCGGAGAAGCCGTCTGTATCAGCAAATACGGAAGAAAATCCCATACCTGTGGGCACCTGTTCGGTGAACGCCTTTGAAACGCTGCTTCCCCATGAGATACCGCCTGTTTCCGCACCGTCCGACACGTTGAACAGTGAGTTGATAAGGTTGCCCTTTTTCTGAAGTATCTCCACGGTCTGACCTGCGCCCG
>JBJFHQ010000120.1:0-3372 GCA_051893755.1 Oscillospiraceae bacterium | reverse complement strand
ATCTTCTCGGTATCGGACATCTCAACCAGTCTGCCAAGCTCGGCAGGAGTGAATGGAAGGTTATCCAGCGAGATCTCGCCCAGATTGATCCTTCTCATAAGCTCGCCGAGGATAAAGTTTGCCACCGACTTGGGGTTGTTGTAAACCTCCAGAGCAGACTCATAAAGGTCGGATATCTTCTTTGTATTGACGATGATCTTCGCGTCCACCTCGGAAAGACCGTACTTGTTGACATACTTGTACAGTCTCTCATAGGGCATTTCGGGAAGCGAGTTCTTTATTCTTTCCAGATCCTCGTCGGTGAAATTCACCTGCAGGATATCGGGGTCGGGGAAATATTTGTAGTCGTGAGCATCTTCCTTGGAACGCATGGTCTTGGTCTCGCCCTTGTTGTCGTCGTAGCGTCTTGTTTCCTGAACGACACGCTCTCCCCTGTCAAGGAGCCTTGACTGGCGCTTTATCTCGTACTCGATAGTTCTGTAAATAGATTTGAGGGAGTTCAGGTTCTTGATCTCGGCTCTTGTACCGAATTCCTTGTCCTCGGGACGCATGATAGATACGTTGACATCGCAGCGGATAGAGCCCTGTTCCATTTTACAGTCGGAAACTCCCGCATACTGGAGCAGCAGTGCGATCTTTTCCACCAGCGAGCGAGCCTCCTCGGCGGAGCTGATATCGGGCTCGGTAACTATCTCGATAAGGGGTATTCCGCAGCGGTTATAGTCAGCCAGTGATACTCCGTTCAGATCGTCATGGACCAGCTTGCCTGCGTCCTCTTCAAGGTGGATACGGTTGATCCTTATGTTCTTGGTCTTCTTTTCGCCGTTTTCCTCGTACTCGATAGGCACGGAGCCGTTGATGCACAGAGGAAGATTCAGCTGTGAGATCTGATAAGCCTTGGGAAGGTCGGGATAGAAATAATTCTTTCTGTCGAACACGGAAAATTTGTTGATAGAGCAGTTAAGGGCATAGCCCGCCTTGACTGCATACTCAACGGCAGTCTGATTGATAACGGGAAGTGTACCCGGAAGACCTGTGCAGACAGGACAGCAGCGGCTGTTTCTGTCACCGCCGAATTCAGCGGAGCAGGTGCAGAATACCTTTGATTTCGTTAAAAGCTCGGAGTGAATTTCAAGTCCGATAACGGGAATATAGTTTGACATCGTAATTACTCCTTTCCCTTATATATTTGCCTTGACATAGGCAAAATTCTTTTCGTAAGCGTCAGCCGCGCCGATAATGGTCGCCTCGTCCCACATCTTGCCGATGATCGACATACCGATAGGCATACCCTTTGAATCATAACCGCAGGGTGTGGAGATTGCGGGAAGTGAAGCGATATTTACTGTAACGGTGCAGATATCTGCCTGATACATCTTTGCAGGGTCGGAGATATTCTCGTTCACGCCGTATGCAACGGTAGGAGCGGTAGGAGTAAGAATGATATCGCAGTTTTCAAATATCTGTGCATATTCCTCTCTTATCTTCTGCTTAAGAGCCATTGCCTTGCCGTAATAAGCGTCGTAATAGCCCGAGCAGAGAGCGTAGTTACCGAGAAGGATACGTCTCTTGACCTCATCGCCGAAGCCCTCACTTCTGGAATTGGTGATAAGCTCGTTGAAGTTCTCGCCTATCTCGCTGCGGTGACCGTACTTGATGCCGTCGAAGCGGGAGAGGTTGGAGGAAGCCTCTGCGGAGGAGATAAGATAGTAGGAAGCGACTGCATATTTCAGCGAAGGCATTGAACAGTCAACCAGCTCTGCGCCCATAGCCTTGAACTCGTCGGCAGCCTTTAATACGGCATTTCTTACATCCTCGTCGATGCCGTCGGCATAGAATTCCTTGGGAAGAGCGATCTTTACACCCTTCATATCCATGCCGATCTTTGATGTATAGTCCATTGTATCAAGCTTTGAAGCGGTGCCGTCGTGGGGGTCATAGCCTGCAATGGCGTTGAGAAGATATGCGCAGTCGTGAGCGTCCTTTGCGATAGGTCCGATCTGGTCGAGGGAGCTTGCAAAGGCAACAAGTCCGTAACGGGAAACTCTTCCGTAGGTGGGCTTAAGTCCCGTAACTCCGCAGAATGAGGAGGGCTGACGGATAGAACCGCCCGTATCGGAGCCGAGAGCTGCAGCACACAAAGATGCTCCCACAGCTGCGGCCGAGCCGCCCGAAGAGCCTCCGGGAACACGTCCTGTATCGTAAGGATTCTTAGTTTTCTTAAAAGCGGAGGTCTGAGTGGAGCCGCCCATGGCAAATTCGTCCATGGAGGTCTTGCCCAGCATAACGATATCCTCTGCTTCAAGCTTATTCATAACGGTTGCGTTATAAGGGGGAATGAAATTCTCCAGCATTCTTGAAGCGCAGGTAGTAAGTACGCCCTCGGTGCAGATATTGTCCTTGATCGCAAGAGGGATACCGCAGAGTACGCCTGCCTCGCCCGAATTTATCTTCTTCTGAGCCTTTTCGGCGTCCTCGTGAGCCCTTTCGGGTGTAACGGTGATGTAGCTTTCAAGCTTACCGTCGATTTCTGAAATTCTGTCCAGATAAGCGTCGGTCAGCTCAGCTGCGGAAATTTCCTTGCTGTCCAGCATGCGGCGCATATCACGGATCTTAAGAGACGTAACGTCCATCATATTCAACTCCTGTATCTATAAAATTATTCAACGACCTTGGGAACAACGAAGCTGTTTTCGCTGCTGACAGCATTCTGAAGTATCTTCTCAGTGGGAAGAGAGGGCTGCGCCTCGTCCTTGCGCAGATCCTTAAGGTAGACGTTGTGATTGTCCTTTATAGGATCGTATGTGATGTCTATTTCCTTGATCGTGTCCATGATCTCAATAATATCGGTCATATCCTCAGCCATTGCTGCGAAACCTTCCTCGGTGAAATTCAGCTTTCCCAGCTTAGCAAGATACTTTACCATTTCCAGATCCATAATAATCCTCCTATCCGCCGCTTATCGGCACAAATCAATACAATGTTATTATACCATATTTTATCTTGTTTTGCAACAATTTTTAAGATTTTTTATGATTTAATCATATTTCGACCTTTTTATGTTAAAAATTATTAATTATCACTATTTTCTTGCTGTTTTTTTGTATATTTATCCAAAAAGCGTGCAATACTATTGCAAAAGCAAAAAAAAAGGGGTATAATATAATAGTCGTTACGGAAAAGGTTTCACGGTGTTAATCGCTGCGGTTTTCCTGCATGGCTTTAATGCCGATCATAATGGGATATAGCCAAGCGGTAAGGCAGCGGACTTTGACTCCGTCATTTCGCCGGTTCAAATCCGGCTATCCCAACCATATACTGGGGTGTCGCCAAGCGGTAAGGCACTTGACTCTGACTCAAGCATTTCCGGGG
>JBJFHQ010000119.1:0-3374 GCA_051893755.1 Oscillospiraceae bacterium | reverse complement strand
TGATAAGCACCTGATTGTCTATCATAACTTCATCTTTGAGGATATTGCAGCCGCCGAACATTGTATATCCGTCTCCGCCGTCCTTGAGCATATAGTTATGTGAAGCAAGAGTATAAGTCTTGTTCAGGTCAAGAGGCTCGCCGCCCACCATTACATTTTTCACTCTGTACTCTCCGTCCACCTTGACAAATTCCTTGTTGTCAGTCAGTACAACAGAAGAGGGGATATATGTGTGTATCTCATAGGTGAGCCCCGATACCTGTAAAAATCCGCCGGATTCCTCGGGAGTGTTTGCAGCGCCAAGCTCCAGAGCGTCAAGTATCTGCTGACCCGATACTTCAATAAGGCAAGCGGAATTTCCGAAGGGGTGTACGGCAATTATCTCCGCATAGGTAATGTCGCCCTTATCAATATTTGCTCTAATTCCGCCGCCGTTTACAAATGCAATATCTGCACCGAGGAGAGAACGGTAAGCGTCTGCACAAAGGTCGCCGAGATTTGTTTCCGAATTTCTGATTATTCTTTCATCGGTTCCGGGCTTATATATAACGAGGTCCACATCAGTTTTTGCAACGACTGTTTCGGCAAGCTCGGAATATTCCGCTTCGATGCTCTTTACAAAGTCATCCGTTTCGGTATATGCTGCATATTCGGCAGATGAAGTGTCCTCCGAAACAGTAAAATCACTTTTTGAAACAAGCTTTGATGAAATCCCGTCATCGGTTATAGTTACTGTGCCAATATCAGCGAGTTTAGTTCCCGCCGAAGCAAGCAGCACGCTTTCACCGTCCTTATCTGTGACCGTTTCACCGTCGATAACGCTGTGGGAGTGTCCGTCGATGAAAATGTCGATACCGCTGACGTTGGAAATAACTTCTTTAGATGTCCAAGGAGAGCTTTGTGCATCTGTTCCGAGATGACCTACTGCTACGATATAATCCGCACCATCAGCCGAAGCTGCGTCAACAGCTGTCTGAACAGCACTGTAAAGCTCGTTTCCGTTATCACCGGAGCAGAATCCGTAAATATATTCGCCGTTTTCATTTTTAAAGAAAGCGGGCGTTGATTTTGTTATGGTCTCGGGAGTGGATATTCCTACAAATCCAATTTTTATTCCGTCTGCTTCAATTATCTTATAGCTGTCAAGAACGGTATCTCCAGTTGTAAGGTCGGTAAAGTTTGCTGAAAGATACGGAAATTCAGCCGAGTCCTTTAAGCTGAAAAAGTTATCCATTCCGAAATCAAACTCGTGGTTTCCGGGTATGGCAATATCGTATCCCAGCTTATTCATTATCTGAAGGGGAAAGCTTCCGTCCGACAATGTGCCGATAACATCTCCCTGCACGGAATCGCCTGCGTCCACAAGCAGGGTCTTGTAGCCCTCTGCTTCAAGCTTTGCACGGTATGCGGCAAGGTCAGCATATCCGAAGGTATCATCATTTGCGTTAATGCCACAGTGAACATCGTTTGTATGGAGAATTACTATCCCCATATCATCGTCCACAGCAAATACGGTAAACTGCGGTAAAACAGTACAGCAGACTGCGGCAGCTGCTGCACAGGCTAAAAGTCTCATTCTTTTCATTGATATTCTCCTTTTATTTTTTTCAAGCACATATTACCACGCAGAAAATGATTTGTCAATATATATATCACAGAAATTACAGCAGTTTTCCGTAAGTTTTACAATGCTTTCTTGCATCGTGTATCCTAAAGCTTTACTATAAGGCATTAACAGCTGTGTAATTTGAATCTGAAGCTTCAGCAGGTTATTTCACTTGGATTTTACTTTAGTCCGATTTCGAATTTCACATTACCGATCTATAATTTATAATGTACGTGTAAAAAAAATAATATGGAGGAAATTTATGAACGAGAATGTTAAGGTGATCTTCGGGCTTGTGGGCGGACTTGCCATGTTCCTTTACGGAATGAACAGCATGAGCGACGCTCTCCAGAAAGCCGCCGGAGAAAAAATGAAAAAGGTGCTGAGTTTTCTGACGAAAAATCCCATAATGGGTGCTCTTGCGGGTGCGCTTGTTACGGCAGTTTTGCAGAGCAGCTCCGCAACTACCGTAATGGTCATCGGATTTGTCAGCGCAGGACTTATGACTCTGCCACAAGCAATTTCCGTTATTTTCGGAGCAAATATCGGAACTACAATGACGGCTCAGCTTATGGCATTTAAGATAAGCAACTACATTTATCCTATTATTTTCATTGGATTTATGCTGTACTTTGTGTCCAAAAGTGAAAAGGTGAAAAATATAGGAATGGTCATCTTCTCCTTCGGACTGCTTTTTGAGGGTATCGAAATAATGGGTGGAGTTATGAAGCCGCTGGCGGGAAGTCCCATATTCACCGACCTTATGGGAAAGGTAGCCGAAATACCGGTGCTTGGAATACTTCTCGGTGCGGTCATGACCGTTGTGGTACAGAGCAGCTCGGCAACAATAGCTGTCCTCCAGAATTTTGCTTCACAGGCAGGCCCCGACGGAGTTACAAGCGTTATCGGTCTTGCGGGAGCTATTCCTATTCTGCTTGGCGATAACATCGGTACCACAATTACCGCTCTTCTTGCATCTATCGGACAGTCAAAAAATGCAAAGCGCACAGCTATCGCACACAGCGTATTCAATATCAGCGGCAGTATTCTTTTTGCTTTCCTTATCCCTGTGCTTGCAAAATTCGTGCAGTTTATTTCACCAAAGGGCAACGAAGTTGATGTTATCGCAAGGCAGATTGCAAATGCTCACACCACTTTTAATATTGTCTGCACACTGATATGGCTGCCTCTTATTCCCTTAATGGTCAAGATAGTAAACTTTATCGTGAGGGGCGAGGACAAGAATATTTTTGCAGATTCAAAGCCCAGATTTCTTGATGAAAAGATCATCGGTCAGCCCGTTGCGGCAATGTTCCTTGTATCTGAGGAGATAAAGCGCCTTTCCGAATTTGGCGCAGAGCTGCTTAATAAAACAAGAGCACTTTTTGATAACGGAAACTCAGATGTGGTTCGTGCCGATTTCGGCAGGGACTACGGCACTGTAAAAAATCTTCACGACAGCATCTCCTCCTACATTACTAAAATGCTTTCAAGCGGAAATCTGACAGAAGCCCAGTCCGAACAGACGGCAGGGCTGCTGTTTGTGACAAACAATATCGAACGTATCTCCGACCGCTGCTTTGATATGTCGGAGGTGCTCAACAGGCTTTCCGGCAGAAAAAAAGAGCTGTCCAAGGAGGCAATTTTCGAGCTTGGAGAATGCTTCGATATTGCGGACGAGCTTTTTGAAAAGGCTATGCTGTCCGTGGAAAACGGCGATAACGAGTATTTAAAAAGAGTTTCAAAGGGCAAGGAAAAAATGCGCAAG
>JBJFHQ010000118.1:0-15509 GCA_051893755.1 Oscillospiraceae bacterium | reverse complement strand
GCAACAAAATTATGCTCGAAAATCCGCACGCATATCCTATGTGGACAGGTTCTTAGACTTGCAGCTTTTTTTATCCGAAATCAAGAAAAAATCTCTTTTTGCGTAAATCTGCACAAAAATATATATCAAAAGCCATTTTATTTTGCGTATTGATTTAAAGTGAAAAATATGTTATATAATTTGCTTGACAAAAAAACAGGTTTGAGTTATAATAAAATATAATACGTATATTGTATTCATTTGCCGAAGTATAATTTGAATTAAGGTGGAATAAAGTAAATGGGACTTTTAGACGGACTGTTCGGAAATTACAGCAAGCGCGAGCTTAAAAAGATCGAACCTATCAAGGATAAGGTCCTCGCTCTCGACGAGGAATATACTGACCTTTCAGACGCTGAGCTGAAGGGCAAAACTAAGGAATTCAAGGAGCGTCTCGAGGGCGGCGAGTCTCTCGACAGCATCATGCCCGAGGCTCTCGCTACCGTAAGAGAGGCTGCATGGCGCGTTCTCGGAAAGAAGCCGTTTCCTGTGCAGATAGTGGGCGCTATCGTCCTCCAGCAGGGACGTATCGCCGAAATGAAAACAGGTGAAGGTAAAACTCTCGTTGCCTGCTGCGCGTCCTATCTGAACGCTCTCGAGGGCAAAGGCTGCCACGTCGTTACCGTTAACGACTATCTGGCTAAGTCCCAGTCCGAGGAAATGGGCAAGGTATACCGCTATCTGGGTCTTACTATCGGCTGTATCCTCCATGACATGGACAACGACGAGCGCCGTGAGGCATACAACTGCGACATCACCTACGGTACCAACAATGAGTTCGGCTTCGACTATCTCCGTGACAACATGGTCATCTACAAGACCGAAAAGGTACAGAGAGACTTCCACTTCGCTATCGTGGACGAGGTGGACTCCATTCTTATCGACGAGGCGCGTACTCCTCTTATCATTTCGGGAAAGGGCGACAAGTCCACAGAGCTCTATACTCAGGCGGATAAATTCGCCAAGACCTTGAAGCCCTACGTTGTCGTTGAAATGGACGACAAGCAGGATCAGGAGGATCTGGCGGAGGATTATGACTACATCATCGACGAAAAGGCTAAGACTGCCACTATCACCCGTCAGGGCGTTAAAAAGGCGGAAAAGGCATTCAATGTTATAAATCTTTACGACGCGGAAAACTCCACTCTTCTTCATCACATCAATCAGGCTCTTAAGGCAAACGGCGTTATGAAGAACAACATCGACTACATCGTCAAGGACGGCGAGGTCGTTATCGTTGACGAGTTCACCGGACGTCTTATGATGGGCCGCCGCTTCAACGACGGACTTCATCAGGCGATCGAGGCTAAAGAGGGCGTTAAGGTCGCTCACGAGTCCAAGACTATGGCGAGCATCACCTTCCAGAATTTCTTCCGTCTCTATCACAAGCTGTCCGGTATGACCGGTACCGCTATGACCGAGGAGGACGAGTTCAGAGAGATCTACAAGCTGGACGTTATCGAGATACCCACAAACCGTCCCGTTCAGAGAATAGATCATCACGACGTTATCTACAAGACTGAGAACGGCAAGTTCAAGGCGGCTATCGACAAGATCGTCGAGTGCCACGAAAAGGGACAGCCTGTTCTGGTTGGTACAATATCTATCGACAAGTCCGAGAAGCTTTCAAAAATGCTCACACAGCGGGGCATCAAGCATCAGGTCCTCAACGCTAAGCAGCATGAGAAGGAAGCTCAGATCGTCGCTCAGGCAGGTCAGCTGGGAGCGGTAACTATCGCTACCAACATGGCAGGCCGTGGTACGGATATCCTGCTGGGCGGTAACGCCGAGTTCCTCGCAAAGGCTGATATGCGCAAGCTGGGCATGGAAGAGGACCTTATAAATGAGGCTGTGGGCTTTGCGGATACCGATGACGAGGAGGTCCTCGCTGCAAGAGCAAAGTACAAGGAGCTTTACGACAAGCACAACTCGGTCATCAAGGAAAAGGCGGAAAAGGTCAAGGAGGCAGGAGGTCTCTTTATCCTCGGCACCGAGCGCCATGAATCACGCCGTATAGATAATCAGCTCAGAGGACGTGCGGGACGTCAGGGCGACCCCGGCGAAAGCCAGTTCTTCCTCTCGCTGGAGGACGACCTTATGAGACTGTTCGGCGGAGACAAGCTGACCGGCATGATGGAGACCCTCAACGTGGAAGAGGATATGCCTATCGAATCCAAGATGCTCACAAAGGTCATCGAATCCGCGCAGAAGAAGGTCGAGGGACGCAACTTCGGCATCAGAAAGAATGTCCTCAACTATGACGACGTTATGTCCACACAGCGCCAGATCATCTACGATCAGAGAGCTAAGGTACTTAACGGCGAGGATATCCACGAGTATATCCTGAAGATGATAACCGACTGGATAAACGACGGAGTAAATCAGTATCTTATCGAAGGCGTTTCCAAGGACGAGTGGAACCTTGACGGTCTCCGTGAGCATTTCAGAGGACTGCTTACCACCTCCGATGATTTCAAGTTCACCGTTGAAGAGCTTGAAAACACCGACAAGGAGGATATCGTCAAGACCCTCAGCGACAGGGCACTTGATTTCTACAAGAAGCGCGAGGAATCTATCGGCAGCGATGTGCTCAGAGAGCTTGAAAGAGTTATTCTCCTTAAGGTGGTTGACCTTAAGTGGATGGCTCACATTGACGATATGGACGAGCTGAGAAAGGGTATCGGACTTCGCGCATTCGGTCAGAAGAACCCTGTTGTCGAGTATCGTTATGAGGGCTTCGAGATGTTCGATGCCATGATCGAATCTATCCGCGAGGAGACCGTTCGTCTGCTCTTCACTATCCAGCTCAAGAACAACGAGCAGCCCAAGCGTGAAAGAGTGGCTCAGATAGACGCTCCCGGTTCGGGAAGCCTTTCCGGCGGAAGACGCGTTAAAAAGGTGGGCAGAAACGATCCCTGTCCCTGCGGCAGCGGCAAGAAGTTCAAGAACTGCTGCGGAAGAGACCTGAAGTAAAATTATACGCTGCCTGTCGCTTCGGGCAGGCGGCTGTTTTCAAAAAAGTCATACATCTGCGGACAATATATCCGTTACATAAAATGAAAAGAGGAACTGTCAATGCTTATCAAGGAATGTAAAAGCGAGCTTGAAAATCACATAATCCCGTTCTGGGACGCGCTGAGAGACGACGAAAACGGCGGATTTTACGGTCAGATGGACAACGACCTCGTTCTCGACAAAAAGGGAACAAAGGGCGTTATCCTCAATTCGAGAATACTCTGGTTCTACTCTTCGGTGTACCGTTCCATAGGCGGGGAGAAAAATCTCGGCAATGCCCGTCATGCGTATGAGTTCCTGCGCGACAAGTGCGTTGACCGCGAAAACGGCGGCGTGTACTGGATGATGAATTACGACGGCACAGTAAACGACAGCATGAAGCATACATATAATCAGGCGTTTGCTATCTATGCGCTTTCGACCTATTTCCTTGCCTGCGGCGACAAGGACGCTCTTGATCTTGCTTTTGAGCTTTTTGATACCGTCGAGGAAAAATGCACCGACGATATCGCTTATATGGAGGCCTTCTCTAAGGACTGGAAGCTTATCGAGAACGACGCTCTCTCCGAAAACGGTCTTATGGCTGACAAGACCATGAACACTGTGCTTCATCTTATCGAGGGATATACCGTGCTTCTTGAAGCTTCAAAGGATAAGAGAGTCGAGGAAAGGCTCCGCTTCCTGCTGGATATCACAGCCGACAAGATTTATGACGCTCAGAATCACAAGCTTAAGGTGTTCTTTGATGTGAACCTTGACGTTATCGGCGATATCTATTCCTATGGCCACGATATCGAGGCTACATGGCTTATCGACAGAGCATGCGATACCATCGGAGATGAAAAGCTCATCAAGGACTGGCAGGAAAAGAATCTTAAGATCGCCGAGAAGATATATAACGTGGCTCTTGAAAACGGCGCTGTCAACAACGAGCGCGAAAACAACGTTATCGACAGAAAAAGAGTATGGTGGGTGCAGGCAGAGAGCATAGTAGGCTTCATCAATGCATATTCTCACTGCAACGATAAAAAATATCTTGAAGCGGCTTCCTCTGTATGGAGCTGGATAAAGGATCATCAGATCGATAAGCGCAGCGGCGGAGAATGGTGGGCAGAGGTCGATTTCAAGGGCGAGCCTATGCCTGATTTCACCATGGTTAACGAATGGAAATGCCCCTATCATAACGGAAGAATGTGCCTTGAAGTAATGGCAAGAGGCGTTGATGTCTGATACGCGCTCTGCTGTGTTGTTCCCAGGTTACCCCATTTTTAAATTTTTTATGTCGGAGATGATCTGTTTATGGCGCTTGTAAATATGATGGAAATTATTGCCCGTCAGAAGCTGGATGATATGCTGGAGAATATGGATTGCTGCAAATGCGAGAAATGTTATCTGGATATGCTTGCTTATGCTCTGAACAACCTTAAGCCTATGTACGTCAATTCCAAGGAGGGGGAGCTTTTCTCTAAGGTGAAAAGTATGTCCTACCAGAGCTGCGTGGATATTGACGTGGCTGTTGCAACGGCTATCAATATTGTAGCTTCATCGCCCCGTCATGAAAAAGAGACGGCTGATGTTCCCGACGATTTTGGAAATGAGGCTGTGTGATCGGCTGAATATATGGCGCTTCATATGTTTGAAGCGCCTTTTTGCTGTGATATCCGCTCCTGAACGCATTACTGTTCAATTATATGACGATTATTTAGTGATTATCACGAAATGAATAAAATCCTCTTGCATTTCGTCGGAGCTTGTGATATAATATAATTCAGTGTTTATATTTTACGTTAGGAGGAGAATAAAATGCCTGTTAAGTATATTTTCGTTACAGGCGGCGTTGTTTCCGGACTGGGTAAGGGAATCACAGCCGCTTCCCTCGGCAGACTTTTAAAGGAAAGAGGATATAGGGTAACTATTCAGAAATTTGACCCATATATCAATGTGGATCCCGGTACTATGTCCCCCTATCAGCACGGAGAGGTCTTCGTTACCGACGACGGCGCAGAGACTGACCTCGACCTCGGTCACTATGAGCGCTTTATAGACGAAAATCTTTCGGTCAATTCAAATGTAACAACAGGTAAAGTTTACTGGACAGTCCTTAACAAGGAGCGCAGAGGCGATTATCTCGGCGGCACTGTTCAGGTCATTCCTCATATCACAAACGAGATCAAGGAGAGAGTTTACCGCGTCGGCAAGCAGGCTAACACCGACATCGTTATCACCGAAATAGGCGGTACTGTCGGAGATATTGAATCTACGCCCTTCCTGGAGGCAATAAGACAGGTCGTTACCGAGGTGGGCAGGGAAAATGCCATATTCATCCATGTAACTCTCGTTCCTTATATCGCAGGCTCCGAGGAGCTTAAGTCCAAGCCTACTCAGCACTCCACCAAGGAGCTGCTTTCTATCGGTATCCAGCCCAATATCATCGTATGCAGAAGCGAAAAAGAAATTCCCGATGATATGCGCAAGAAGATCGCGCTTTTCTGCAATGTTCGTCCCGAGGACGTTATCCAGAATCTGACTGCGCCCTCACTTTATGAAGTTCCTCTCTGGCTGGAAAACGAGGGACTTGCAAGGTCTGTATGCCACCACTTGGGTCTTAAGGAGGAAACTCCCGACCTTACCGAGTGGAAGCAGATGGTTGACCGCACAAAGGCTGCCACAAAGAAGGTCACTATCGGACTGGTGGGAAAATATGTTATGCTCCATGACGCTTATCTTTCTGTTGCGGAGGCTCTTCGTCACGGCGGTATCGTCAACGATGCGAACGTTGATATCCAGTGGATAAACTCCGAGGAGATCACTGCGGAAAATGCTGCGGATATGCTTAAGGACTGCGATGGCATCATCGTTCCCGGAGGCTTCGGCGACCGCGGCATCGAGGGAATGATAGAATCTATCCGCTATGCCCGCGAGAACAAGGTGCCGTTGTTCGGTATCTGCCTCGGCATGCAGATGGCTGTTATTGAGTATGCGAGAAATGTTCTGGGACTTTCGGGCGCAAACTCCACCGAATTCGGAGAGACTCCCTATCCCGTTATAGATATCATGGAGGACCAGAAGGATGTCACCGAAAAGGGCGGTACTATGCGTCTGGGACTCTATCCCTGCAAGCTGGCAGAGGGCTCGAAGTGCCGCAGCATATACGGCGAGGAGCTTATCTACGAGAGACACCGCCACCGCTGGGAATTCAACAATCAGTTCAGAACACAGCTTACCGAGGCGGGACTTATCCCCGTGGGACTTTCCCCCGACGAGAAGCTGGTGGAGATCGTGGAGATACCCGGTCACCCATGGTTCGTGGGCGTTCAGTTCCACCCCGAGTTCAAGTCCAGACCCAATAAGCCTCAGAAGCTCTTTGCGGACTTTATCAGAGCAAGCCTTGAAAATGCTAATCAGTAAGAGGTGTTTTCATTGAATATCAGAAGAGCGGCAGAAAAGGATATTGACGGGATAAACAGACTTCTCCGTCAGGTGCTGGAGGTCCATCACAACGGACGTCCCGACCTGTTCAAAACGGGAGCTAAAAAGTATAACGACGACAAGCTCGCCGAGATACTCAAGGCTGATGATACCCCCGTTTTCGTGGCGGCAGACGATGAGGACAATGTTCTCGGATATGCATTCTGCGTGTTTGTTCAGCATTTCGATGATAATATCCTCACCGATATAAAGACCCTTTACATCGACGATCTCTGCGTTGACGAAAATATCCGCGGTCAGCATATCGGAAAAAGTCTCTATGAATATGTTATTGATTTTGCCAAAAAGTCGGGCTGCTATAATGTTACGCTGAACGTTTGGTACTGCAACGAGAACGCACGGAAGTTTTACGAAAAATGCGGGCTTGTTCCTCAGAAGATCGGTATGGAAAAAATATTATGATAATAAAGCGTCCCGGTTGGGGCGCTTTTCTGTTTTCATAGGATTTTCACAAATATTTTTGTTGAAATTTGAGAAATAGTATGTTATAATAATTGTAAGAATGAATATACTTATCTCATCAATGATTGGAGAATATATATGAATATGAAAAAAACAGCTGCGGTGCTGTCTGCTGCGATTTTTATCCTGCTGACAGGCTGCGGCAGCAGTCAGGGTACCTCCGGAGAAACAGGCGTAAGCTCCGGGCTGTCGGCTGAAGCTGCTTCGGCAACTGAGACGGTTTCGCCGTCACAGGATACCATAGATCTGAATAAGCTTGCAGAGGCTTCAAAAACCTCTGCGCTTCTTGAAAAATATGGCTCGTTTTCGGTGAACTACAGTATGGACTACGGCGAGCTGCTCACTCAGAATGCGTCATTTTTCCTTAACTCCGACGGGAGCTATTCCTATGTGAATTCCTCCGACGGCAGCGTTGAGTATTTCGACGGAGTCAACGATTACTGGCAGGAAGAGTATGACGATATGATCGGCGGGTATGCCTATCTGTCTCTGCCCGGCTCTTCCGAGATCATGGATCTGGAAAGCTATATCTTCACCTACAGCGACGACGACGGTCTTGTCGTTACGGGATATACACGGCTGGATGACGGCAGCTACATCATTTCAGCCTCTGAGAATTACAACGATTCCTATGAGGACGCCGACGGAAGTACTGTGAGCATATCCTATAAGTATGAGTATGTTATCAGCACTACGGCGGATTATGAGGTCACAGGACTGAAATGCACCTGCACCGATGTTAATTCCGGAGAGGTCGATTCCACTCTGGAAATGAACGTGGAGTACGGCGCTGCGCCTGCTGCGATACCGCAGTTTATGGACGAGACCTTTGTTATCACAGTGATAGTTATCAGCGGTGACAGCGAGGTCACTGCTGAATATGAGGTGCCTGTGGATTTTCAGCCCTACTTCTCGATGCCTTCCGACGGAGATTATCAGATATGCTATGACCGCGAGGGCACTCAGCCTGTTGAGGATACTATGGCGATAGATTCGCCTTGTATGATATATGCAATAAAAGTTGAATAACGGAGAAATGACATGAAGAAAATTGAGCGTGTGTTTCTTATAGTTGCGGACAGCTTCGGCATCGGCGCCGAGCCTGACGCTGACCTTTACGGTGACGAGGGTACAAATACTCTGCGTTCCTGCTTTGAGACGGGAAGGCTTAATGTTCCCGAAATGACGAAAATGGGACTGTTCAGCATCGACGGCGTGGATATCGGCAGCAGTGCTGTCAGCCCCGAGGGCGCTTACGGCAGAATGAGGGAGGCATCCAAGGGTAAGGATACCACTACGGGTCACTGGGAGATCGCAGGATTGATCTCCGAAGAGCCTATGCCTACCTTTCCCGACGGTTTCCCCGATGAACTTATTAAGAGGTTTGAGGATATCACGGGCAGAAGGGTCCTGTGCAACAAGCCCTATTCGGGGACAAAGGTCATTGCCGATTATGGCAGAGAGTCTATGGAAAACGGCGGACTTATCGTGTATACCTCCGCGGACAGCGTGTTTCAGATAGCTGCTCATGAGGATATCGTCCCTGTGGAAAAGCTGTATGAATACTGCGAGGCGGCAAGAAAGCTCCTGACGGGAAAATACGGCGTGGGAAGAGTTATCGCCCGTCCCTTCAGCGGGGAATATCCTTTTGTGCGAACTCCGCGTAGACATGATTTTTCCCTTGTTCCCCCGAAGACCACCGCACTTGATCTTATCAGCGGCGCAGGGCTGGACGTTATCGCAGTTGGGAAGATCAGCGATATCTTTGCGGGAAAGGGAATTACGGAATTTGTCCGCACCGAGAATAATTCCGACGGAATGAATAAGACCATAGCCTATGCGAAGAAGAGCTTTCATGGACTGTGCTTTGTAAATCTGGTGGATTTTGATATGGTATACGGTCACAGGCGGGATCCCGTCGGCTATGCGGACGCGCTCAGCGAGTTTGACAGACGGCTTTCCGAGCTGAAAAATATCATATCCGATGAGGATGTTATTATTGTGACTGCCGATCACGGCTGCGACCCTGCTGCTCACGGAACAGACCATACCAGGGAATATATCCCTGTTTTAGTGTACGGAAAAGCAGTTGGACCGAAGAACATCGGAACAGGCAGCAGCTTTGCGGATATAGGAGCGTCGGTATGTCATATGCTTGGAGTGGACAGCTCGGAAATTTCGGGAAACAGCTTTGCGGAAGAAATCATTAAATAAAAAACAAAATATATCGGAGATATCTGCTCCGAGAAAGGACTTTTTATGGAAACATCGTTAGTGATCATGGCGGCGGGAATGGGAAGCCGTTTTAAGGGCGGCATCAAGCAGCTTGCACCTGTGGGAGAAAACGGGGAAACTCTTCTGGAATACTCTGTCTGCGACGCGGCAAGGGCGGGGTTCGACCGTGTGATATTCATAATCAGACGGGAGATCGAAGAGGAATTTGTTGGCAAAACGGCTCATATCGGCGAAAAATACGGGGTGGGGGTACAGTACGTATTTCAGGACCCCGAGGATATCCCTCTGAAGGTGAAGACGAACCGTACCAAGCCATGGGGCACGGGACATGCGCTTCTGGCAGCAAGAAACGTCATAGACACGCCTTTTGCAGTGATAAACTCCGATGATTACTACGGCAGATCGGCTTTTGAGAAGGTCCACGATTTTCTCGTGAACGTCGATGAAGATGACGATATCCTGCGCGGCTGCATGGTCGGCTACATACTGAAAAAATCTATCAGCGGGAATGGGACAGTAAATCGTGCAGTATGCCACACCGACGGAGACAGGCTCACAAAGATCAGCGAATACTACGGCATCTCCGAGGAAAACGGCGTGATCTCCGGCAGGAACAAGCAGGGAGTTACCGAGGAGCTTATCGGAGATAGTCTGATCTCTATGAATTTCTTCGGGTTCACTCCGAATATGATCGCCGAGCTGGAAAAGCGTTTCGCAGATTTTCTGCGGCAGCTTCCCGAGGATTCGGAAAACGAGTTTATTATTCCCAACATTTTAGGCGAGCTGCTGGAGGAGGATAAGGCGGAAATGACAGTGCTTAAGTCGGATGAGGACACCTTCGGAATGACTCGCACAGAAGACGTGGAGGACGTTCGGAAACGTCTTCGCTCCATGATATCGGCGGGGGTATATTGATTGGAAAATAATAAGCGGGGTCGCAGATATGCTCATATTGAGCGTTCTGCGGACCCCGCATTTTTTAATATTTGCTGTCATTGTCCATAGGCTCGCCGTTCATAAGCTCTGCAAGCGCCTTTTCCGCCAGCAGCTTTCCGCCGCCCGAAACAGCCGCCGCCTGCATCACTGCCAGCGACAGGATAGATTCGCTGTCGGATTCTCTGCGAGTGATCTCGCCTAAGGATTCACGGATTATATTGTTGGTTTTTGTGAATGCAAGCTCGTAATGCTCGCTGAAATAGTTGAACATCTCCTCGTCGGTCCGCGATCTCAGCAGGATATCTATCAGCGTGCCGATAAGCGGTATCGGAAGAACCGGCTTGAACACGCATATCATTATCAGCCGCGAGATATGTATGCGGGAGTATTTTTTCTTTATCGGCGCGGGCAGTATGTCCAGCTTAACGTAATTGTTTATCATGGACGGCGTAAGAGGAGCGTCGGTATCCGCTGACAGCGGACCTATATATTTATTGATCAGCGTAATGACCTGATCCATGTAAAGCTCCAGATCGGGCAGCTCGTTCCACCTGGGCAGGCGGAAGCTGACAGCGTCCTCTGAGAAGATACAGGGCTCAAGAGCAGGACTGTTATCCATATTCAGCGCTCCTTTCGTCTGATTTTCCGTCAATTTTCCTATATTAATATTATTATAGCATATTGTTCCCGAAATTACAATAGGGTTTTTATAAAAATTTTTGATAATACAAAAAATCCCTTGACAAAATTATTAAAATGATTTATAATAGTTTCAGAAACCAGATGAAATGATTATGCAGAGGAAGAATTATGAATTACAACTTCAAAAAAATAACTGTCCTTACGGGACATTACGGAGTGGGAAAGACGAATCTTGCTGTGAATATGGCGCTTTATCTGCGAAAGTACGGCACTGTTTCGATCGCCGATGCGGATATCGTCAATCCCTATTTCAGAACGGCTGATTTTAAAAAGCTGTTCGAGGATAATGATATAAAAAGCTTTTGTCCTATGTATGCAGGCACTAATCTCGATACGCCTGTTCTTGATTTTGATATGGAGAATATAATAGCTTCGGGGGACTACATCATAATTGATGTGGGCGGCGATGACGCAGGAGCTTTTGCTCTTGGGAGATATCGGCATATTTTTGAAAAATATGCCGATAATACAGATATGTTGTATGTGTTCAACAAGTACAGGCGGGAGGACTTCTCTCCGCAGGAGGCGGCGGATATAATGCACGATATCGAAAATGCATGCGGCATGAAATGTACGGCTCTTGTGAATAATTCAAATCTCGGGGCAGATACCGTTCCTGATACAGTCCGAGGCTCTCTTGCATTTGGCAGAGAGCTTGAAAGGCTCACGGGACTTGATACCGCATTTACGGCAGTTCCTGAGGACTCGTCCGAGGACGGGGACTATTTTGAAGTAAAGCGCATGGTGAATATGCCATGGGAAAGGTCGAGCAGATGATCACAGTTGATTTCGAAAGATGCAAGGGCTGCGGACTATGTACCGAGGTCTGCCCCAAAAAGATAATCCGGATCGGACAGAACCGCAACTCTAAGGGATATTATTCCGCGGAGTGCGTCGATAATTCAAAATGTATCTCCTGCACGATGTGCGGAGTTATCTGTCCCGACTGCGCGATTCGGGTGGAGAGGAGCAACTAAAATGAGCAAGGTTCTTATGAAAGGAAACGAGGCTCTCGCCGAGGCGGCAATGAGAGCGGGCTGCAAATGCTTTTTCGGCTATCCCATTACGCCGCAGACGGAAATTTCCGCATACCTCGCAAAGCACATGCATAAGCGGGGCGGAGTTTTTCTCCAGGCGGAAAGCGAGATAGCTGCGATAAATATGACCCTCGGAGCTGCGGCTTCGGGTGTGAGAGCGATGACCTCCAGCTCGTCGCCGGGAATTTCTCTAAAAAGCGAGGGCATATCATATATTGCCGCTTCCGACTTGCCCTGCGTTATCGTGAATGTCGAGAGAGGCGGTCCGGGACTGGGCGGGATACAGCCTGCACAGTCGGACTACAATCAGGCGGTGAAGGCTCCGGGACACGGCGATTTTCATATGCTGGTGTTCGCTCCGTCCTCCGTTCAGGAGACCGTTGATATGACATATCTCGCCTTTGATATGGCGGATAAGTACCGCATGCCCGCTATGATACTGTCCGACGGTCTTATGGGTCAGATGATGGAGCCTGTGGAGTTCCCCGACAGGGAAATTACTCCCGCAGAAAAGCCATGGGCATGCAGCGGTCATAAGAACAAGCGGGAGCATAATATAATCAACTCGCTGTATTTAAAGCCCGATATTCTGGAAAATTCCGTCCGTGACAGATACAAGCGCTATGAGCAAATCGAAAACGAGCTCCCCGACGCGGAAATCTATCTCTGCGAGGACGCTGATATCGTGGTGACAGGCTTCGGAGCAGCTGCGAGAATTGCGGAAACAGCAGTGAACAGCGCCCGCAAAAAGGGCATCAGAGCAGGACTTTTCCGTCCGAAGACGCTCTATCCCTTCCCGAAGAAGGAGCTTAACGAGGCAGTGACAAATGCGAAGGCTATCCTTGATGTGGAGATGAATATGGGACAGATGATCGACGATATAAAGCTGTATACGGAATGTCGTCTGCCCGTGTACTTTTACGGAAGAACAGGCGGGAATATCCCGTCTGCGGAAGAGATTCTGCATGAGATCGAAGTATGCAGCATGAAAGGGGAGAAGGCAGAATGCAGGTAGTTTTTGATCGTCCCAAGGCACTGTGCGATGTGCCGCTCCATTATTGTCCCGGCTGCACTCACGGGATCATCCACCGAATAACGGCGGAGGTCATCGATGAGCTGGGTATCGAAGGCACGACTGTCGGCATATGTCCCGTTGGCTGCGCAGTCACCGCTTATGATTATTTCGGCTGCGATATGATAGAGGCTCCCCATGGAAGAGCTCCCGCAGTTGCAACGGGCGTGAAGCGTGCAAATCCCGACCTTACGGTGTTCACCTATCAGGGAGACGGCGACCTTGCTGCCATAGGAACCTGCGAAACGGTCCACGCTGCTGCAAGAGGGGAGAACATCACCGTTATTTTCGTCAACAACACGATATACGGCATGACCGGCGGACAGATGGCACCAACCACTATCCCCGGACAGGTCACCCAGACCACTCCCTACGGCAGAAAGCCCGAGGTCAACGGCTTCCCCGTGAAGATGTGCGAGATGCTCGCAACACTGGACGGAACGGCTCTTGCACAGAGAGTAGCCGTGGACAGCGTGCCTCACATTAAGGAGGCAAAGGCTGCCATAAAGAAGGCATTTGAGAATCAGATAAATAAGCGGGGATTTTCCATTGTGGAGATACTATCCACCTGTCCCACAAACTGGGGAATGACTCCCTCCGAGGCAATGGAAAGACTTCGCACCGAGATGATACCATACTATCCTCTGGGAGTTTATCGTGATACCGATGTCTGGAACGGTAAATAATCGCTTAGTAAAGGAGAATGTCAACTATGCTTACCGAGATAATTTTTTCGGGCTTCGGCGGACAGGGGATACTGTTCGCAGGAAAGACCCTTGCATACAGCGGAATGGATATGGGAAAGGAGATATCATGGCTTCCGTCCTACGGTCCCGAGATGAGGGGCGGCACGGCTAACTGCTCCGTCTGCATTTCCGACGACAAGATAGGCTCGCCGCTGGTGACGAGCCCCGATATCCTTGCTGTTATGAACACCCCAAGCTTTGACCGCTTTGAAAGCAAGGTCAAAAGCGGCGGAGTTATCTTCGCAGACAGTGCAATGACCGAAAGGGAGACTGTTCGCGAGGACGTGGAATTTCACAGTATACCCGCTTCGGAGCTGGCAGATAAGAACGGTCTGACAGGCATGGGAAATATCGTGCTGCTGGGAAATATGCTCAAGGAGTGCGGCAGCCGTCTGGGAGATTTTACCCTCTCTGCGGTAAAGGAGGCATTTAAGAAGATAGTTCCTCCCTCCAAGCCTGAGCTGCTGGAGAAGAACATCAGAGCGCTGGAGCTCGGATATTCTTATTGAATAATACATTTTATCGGCTGCTGCCTGTAATGGGCGGCAGCTGATTTTTTGTCAAATTGTTGTGAATTATTAATAATGTTGTCATATCTTCCAAAATATCGCGAAAAAAATCTTATAAATTATACTTGACCGTCGGTCGAAAATATGATATTATAATTACAGAAGTTTTCGAACTGCGGTCGAAAATCGGTTCCGATGAGCCGACCTTGGCTGTCGGTACGAAAAATTTTGCGAAAGGACGATGTATAATGAGCACTTCGGGAATAATAACGGGAGCAGCCGCTGCAGGCGCAGTTCTTCTTGCTGCGGGCAGCACTGCGGGAGCCGTTTATCTTTTCAACAGGGTGATACCCCGTCAGGACGAGGTCCGCGTGGACGTCAGCGAAATGGCAGATATGACAAAGTGGGAGGAGTATAAGAAAATAATCCACCCCAACAAGGAATGGCTCATGGCTCAGCCGCTGGAGCATGTCACCATTAAGGCGAGAGACGGCATAACTCTTCATGCGGATTATCTGCCCGCCGATACCGAGACCGATAAGCTCGTTATCGGATTCCACGGCTACACCAGCTGCGGCAGCAATGATTTCTCCACCCTTTCTCACTATTATCACGACCGGGGCTATGACTGCCTTATCGTCGATAACCGCGCTCACGGAAAGAGCGAGGGCAAGTACATAGGCTTCGGCATACTTGACCGCTTTGACTGCATATCATGGGTAAAGTACATAAACGAGCGCTTTAACGGAGCAAAGAAGGTGCTGCTCCACGGAATCTCCATGGGAGCGGCTACGATACTTATGGCATCGGGCATGGACCAGCTTCCCGATACGGTGAAGTGTATCGTCGCAGACTGCGGCTTTACCTCACCCTATGATGTTTTCGCTCATATTTTAAAGAGGGATTATCATCTGCCGCCCTTCCCCGTTATGAACATAAACGATATGCTCTGCAGGAAAAAGGCAGGCTATGGTTTTCAGGATTTCTCCACTCTTGATTCGGTGAAAAAGGCGCACTGTCCAATACTTTTCATTCACGGCAAGGACGACGATTTCGTTCCAACCGAAATGAGCCTGAAAAATTACGAGGCATGCACCTCGGAGAAAAAGCTGCTTATCGTTGAAAATGCGAGCCATGCGGCTTCACTCTATGAAAATCAGAAGCTGTACGAGGATACCGTCACCGAGTTTACGGAAAAATATATGTAACGATACCCGACCGTTTCTGCATGTTTTCGGGCGGACTTAGGTTTCGCTCCTGAAAATGG
>JBJFHQ010000117.1:0-3384 GCA_051893755.1 Oscillospiraceae bacterium | reverse complement strand
GAATTGTTTGTAAATTCTTGTTTTGGGGCTTGACTTTTATTTGCAGGTCTTTTGTATAAAGAATAAGTCTATCATTTTTTCCTCTGCGACAGCCAGATTATCAGCACGCTCACGTCCGCAGGAGATACTCCGGATATTCTCCCCGCCTGTCCGATATTGTCGGGCTGGACCTTATTCAGCTTTTCTATCGCTTCAAGGCTAAGTCCACCGATAGTGCTGTAATCAAAAGGATTCGGCAGCTTTTTTTCCTCCAGCTTTCTGACATGCTCGACCTCCATAAGCTGACGTTCGATATAACCGTCATATTCGATTTTCAGTTCCACCTGCTCACGGACTTCATAGCTCAAAGGCTGTCTTTCCTTGTCAAATTCTGCAAGATCATCGTACTTTATCTGTGGACGGCGTATCAGCTCCGACATTCTCACCCCATGTTCCACGGGAGACGTTCCCTTTTCGACAAGCTTTTTATTAAGCTCCTCCGTCGCCGGCAGAGATGTTTTCGATACACGGCGTATTTCTGACTTTATCTGTTCTTCCTTGCGGAGAAATCTCTCATACCGTTCATCGGAAATAAGTCCTATCTCATGGCCTATCGGAGTAAGTCTTTCATCGGCATTGTCCTGACGCAGTATCAGACGATATTCGCTGCGAGAGGTCATCATACGATACGGGTCTGTCACGCCCTTGATAACGAGATCGTCGATAAGTGTCCCGATATATGAGGACGAACGAGGCAGTGTTATACCATCAAGATCTTTCACACGTCTTGCAGCATTAATTCCTGCGATAAGACCCTGAGCAGCAGCCTCTTCATAGCCCGATGTTCCGTTGAATTGTCCCGCGCCGAACAGTCCCCTTATCTTTTTAAATTCAAGGGTATGCTTCAGCTCCTGCGGGTCGCAGCAGTCATATTCGATAGCATAAGCGTTCCGCATTATTTCAACATGCTCCAGACCCTTTATTGAACGCAGAAAAGCAATCTGTACGTCCTCAGGCAGTGACGACGACATTCCCTGTAAATAATACTCATCGGTACCGAGACCCATAGGCTCGATAAAAAGCTGATGCCGTTCTCGGTCGGGAAAGCGCATTATTTTGTCTTCGATAGAGGGACAATATCTGGGTCCAATGCCGTGTATACGTCCCGAATACAGCGGTGATCTTCCGATATTCTCCCTGATTATCCGATGAGTTTCCTCGTTTGTATAAGCAATGTAGCAGGAAACGATGTTTTTCATATCGGAGTTATCACTCTCAAAGGAGAACGGCTGAATGTAGTCATCACCCTTCTGTTCCTCCAGCTGTGAAAAGTCGATGCTTCTCCTGTGAACTCTGGAGGGTGTGCCTGTCTTGAATCGGCGAAGAGTTACACCATGCTTTTTCAGATTTTCCGAAAGATAGTTTGCGGGGAGAGTTGCATCGGGACCGCTCTCATAGGAGACCTCGCCCACGTGTATCATACCCTTTAAATAAGTACCCGTCGCAATAATCGCGCACCTGACCTTATACTGTGCGCCGAGCCTTGTGATAACGGAAGTGACCTCGCCGTTTTCCACGGTAATATCAACTATCTCGCCCTGTATCAGCTGCAGACCGTCCTGTTCCTCGCATATTTTCTTCATGTGATTGTGATACTTTACTCTGTCCGCCTGTACGCGGAGGCTGTGCACTGCAGGACCCTTCCCGCGGTTGAGCATTCTGCTCTGCAGGAAGCATTCATCGGCAGCCTTTCCCATTTCACCGCCAAGAGCGTCTATTTCCCTTACAAGATGACCCTTAGCAGTTCCTCCGATAGAGGGATTGCAGGGCATATTTGCAACAGCGTCCAGAGATATTGTAAACAGAGCAGTTTTTGCGCCAAGTCTTGCGCTTGCAAGAGCAGCCTCCACTCCTGCATGACCTGCCCCGATAACGGCAACATCAAATTCGCCCATAAAATACGTGTTCATTCTACCATATCCTCTATAAATGTTCCACATGGAACAAAAAATATCATTTTCCCACACAAAAATGAGAAAAGACCTCATTTACAACAGCTTCCGAGGTTTTCTCGCCGGTAAGCTCCAGCAGATAATTTTCACCCTCGTCAAGGATAATATTTACCGCGTCGAGAGTATCACCGAATTTCAGCGCAGAAATAGCCTCCTCAATGCATTTTTCTGCCTTGTCGATGCAAAGCTTCTGACGTTCGTTTGCGATTATTGCATTGTCTATTATACTATTATCAATAAATAAGTTACTTATTACATTTTGTATAATATCAATGCTATTGCTATCCTTTGCAGAAATGTTGATAACATTATCAAACTGTGAAGTAATTTTCTTTACATCTAAGAGAGTTTTTTCGTCGCATTTGTTGATAACAGCGATAACATTTTTCCTGCCGCGGCACTTTTCAATTATCTTCAAGTCGTCATCGTCGATGGGACGGGAGCTGTCAAACACCGCAAGTATAAGCTGTGACGAATCAAGCTTGCTTTCCGCACGCTGTACGCCGATTTTCTCGACCTCGTCGGAGGCTTCACGAATACCCGCCGTGTCGGAAAGCCGCAGCACTATATCCCCCAGCCGCACGGACTCCTCCACAATATCGCGGGTAGTTCCCGCAGCACTTGTAACAATGCTTCGTTCGCAGCCGCTCAGCAGATTCATTATCGTGCTCTTGCCCACGTTGGGCTTGCCGCAGATGACTGTGTCAATGCCCTCGCGGATAATTTTCCCGTAATCGTAGGTGCTGCGGATACGGCGGATCTCGCCGAGAATATCCGTAAGCTCGGCTATGATGTTATCATCACCCACCTCGGGTATATCCTCTTCGGGATAGTCCACCCACGCAGCTATCTCACCAAGCAGATGAACGAGCCTGTCGGAAACGGCGCGTATCCTGCCATAGAGCCTGCCCTCCCGAAGAGCCTCGGCGCATCTGTGATAAGCCTCTCCGTCGGCGGATATGATGTCCATAACACCTTCTGCCTGAGTGAGCGACATTTTCCCGTTAAGAAAAGCTCTTTTCGTGAACTCCCCGCCCTCTGCGGGAACAGCTCCGACCTCGTATATCCTGCGGAGCAGCTTTTCGGTAACATAAATTCCCCCGTGACAGGAAACCTCAACGCAGTCCTCGCCGGTGTACGATCTGGGATTTCTGAAAACGGTAAGCACACCGTCGTCTATCTTATTGCCCTCGGCGTCGGAGTAATAGCCGTAAGCGCAGGTATACCCCTCCATATCGGAGGGCTTTTTCCTCGAGGAAACGGGAGTAAATATCTTATCTGCGATATCAAAAGCCAGCTTACCCGAAATACGGATAACAGATATCCCTCCCACAGCTCTGGGAGTAGATATCGCAGCAATTGTCTCATCTAATCTCATATGTTATCTCCATGT
>JBJFHQ010000116.1:0-3386 GCA_051893755.1 Oscillospiraceae bacterium | reverse complement strand
GTACGCCCGGTATTCTGGTATAACTTGCTCCACCAGATGCAATCTGGTTGGACGTGCATGCTCCCCGTTCTCTCTGAATTATCCGACCACCCGAAAGAAAGGAGATATGCTATGGCTCACGTTGAAAAATACACCGCCGCCGCAACAGGACATATGCTCGCACATTATGACAGAACACATTCAAGCAGCACCAGCCTTATCGACGAGAGCCGCACAGCTCTCAACCATAACCTTGCAGGAATTGATCAGCCGCTGCCCCAGCTTGACTTCCTCCACAAGAGGTTAGGCGAAATAAAGGTTATGAAAAGAGCCGATGTAAATGTAATGTGCGACTGGATCGTCACTGCCCCGAAGGAACTCACACCCGAAGAACTGCCGCTTTTCTTTAACGAAGCCTACAAGTTTCTGAACGAACGCTACGGAAAAGAAAATGTGATCTCCGCATACGTCCACATGGACGAAACAACACCTCACATACATTACGCTTTTATGCCGGTAGTAATTGACAAGAAAAAAGGAATACCGAAACTCTCCGCCAAGGAGCGTATCACCCGTAAGGATCTGAACACCTTTCACCCCGACCTGACAAAACACATGACAGCCGTATTCGGCAGGGATATAGGAATTCAGAACGATGCAACCGCATTTGGCAACCAGACTATAAAACAGCTCCGGCAGAAAACCAAAAATATTGAGAAATTCAAAGCTGAGCCTGTTCCCGTAACCGAGATTCCACCGGTGGTCAGAAAGTTTCTGAAAGAAGATAAAGTCATTATCAGCCGCAGGGAGCTTGACCGTGTAAACCAGGCTACCGAAGACGCTGCTATTATAATGTCAAATGCCGAAGCAGTAAATGCGCAGTTAGCCGAAAAGGCTGCAAAAACTGATAACAACTATAAAAAATCTGAGGAGCATCTTATAAAAGCTCATCAGCAGGCGGACACTATCATATCCGATGCACAGAAAAACGCTGAGAGCATATCTGCCGCCGTTTCCGCAGACAAAGCATCATGGGAACAGCAGAAGTCCTTGCAGCAGGCTGAGCTTGATGAGCGTGACAGGCTGCAGAATCGCAGAGCAGAGCATCTTCGCAAGGAACAGCTCCGCAATGATGATAAAGCGAAACGCAACAATAAGCTTGCAGCCGAGCTTAATTCTGCCGCCACAGAGCTTGATGAAAAGGTACGTGAATTCAAGAACATGAAGGACAGCCCTCAGGAATACTATGAGCAGAAGCTGCACGATTTATCCTCCGAGCTTGAGACTTATGAAGCGTCAAACAAGCTCCTGAGAACGAATATAGATGACAGGGACAGTACAATAAAGGTTCTCCGTCAACAGATCATTGACGATAACGCTGCCCACAATGCTGTAATGGAAAACCTGAAGCATGAATCTGAACAGAAGCTTGAATATGAACTTGAAAACAAGGAAAAGGCTGTCACTGCGAAATATCAGTCCGTTATCGAATCAAAGGATAATGAGATAAATAAGCTGAAGAAAGTGACAGACAGGCTGAAGGGCTTGCTGGATAAAGCCTACAGAGTTATCCGGGATATATGTATGGGCATTGCAACTCTCGTATGCGGCAAAGGAAAATAGGAGGCTTACTGCATGGACCCGGATGATAAGCCATTTACGCTAATTAAAGCTATGCTGAACGCCGGAGAAAAGTCAGCCGAAGAAGCAGGCTTCCCGGAATATGCTGAGGAAATAAGAACCGCTTATGGAATCTATCCTCTTGTGAAAGATGAGCTGGATATTATTGATCCTCCAAAGCCCGTGAATTCCCACAGCAGTTATGACAGATAATCGAAAAAAACTATTTATAAAGGAGATCTTAATATGAAATTTGATATCAGCTTAACAACCACACGCTCCACCTCACAGGAGGAAGCGGACACCTTTATCGGAGCTATGACCTCCAGAGGCTTCTCTGTTATACAGGGAAAGATCAATGATCGTTACGGCGACAAGGTGTATATTGCCTTCACCCTCTGCCCTATGGAGATACCCGCCACAGCCAACAAGGGCGGTCGTCCCCGCAAGCTGACAGATGAACAGATAGATGAGATCAGGCATCGTCTGTCCGAACCCGGCTGCAACAAGTCGGCACTTGCCAGGGAGTATGGGGTATCCTATCAGACAATACATAAACTGTCCAAGTAAAAATTGAGGCGCAGGCATCAAAGTCCTGCGCCTTTTTATATCAATATCACTTTATTTCCTGTTCCAAAGAATCAAAATATTCCGTGTCAAAGAACTCCGAAAGCGTCATATTAAGACCGTCGCATATCTTTTTTATGGTTGATACCGTAGGTTTTGTGCTGCTGCGTGAAAAAATATTATTCAGTGTTGACTGTGTAATGCCGCAAATAGTGGACAGTTTGTTAATCGTAATGTTTCTTTCATCACACAGCTCACGAATACGCCTCTGAATAGCCTGCGTAAGCATTTTTATCGCTCCCATATTACAATATATCTATATTGTATATGATTAACCCTGCAAAGTTTAACCCTGTACAGTTGACTTTGCTATAAAACTATGCTATTATTAACCCTATAGAGTTTATTATTATCAAAAGGGAGCTATTTATGAGAAATATATGCTTTACCGGCCACAGAACTGTTCGAGATATAGAAAAGATACAGCACGACTTGTTAGACATTATTGAATATCTTATACAGAACGGTGCTGTTAATTTCTATGCAGGCGGAGCGACAGGCTTTGACACATTGGCTGCTGATACCGTTATCCTGCTTCGGAAAAAATGTCCGCAGATCAGACTACACCTTATTCTGCCATGCTGTGAAACCGAACAGACATTACGCTGGTCTGATACACAAAAAGTAAAATACCGTACGATACTTTCGGCAGCAGACAGTGTTGAGTATATCTCCAAGCATTACTATGACGGCTGTATGAAAAAGAGAAATGCACGCCTAATAGAGCTTGCTGACTGCTGTGTATGCTATTACAACGATAAAAACAGCGCCAGCGGAACAGGTCAGACCGTCCGAATGGCGCTGAAAAAGAGGATTTCTATAGTAAATTTATTCCCCCAGTAACATACAGACTCTTTAAATTAACTACAAAAACAGCACTTTCAGAATCCGTTATAGAAGCTATAACTTAATAAAATACAGCAAAATGAAATACATCATTTTCATTGCCCAAAAATAAGCAGTTGCAATTTGGATTAGTATTTCCTATTAAATCTAATGATAATTCCTTATATGCTCTCTCATAATTATATACTAAATCCGATGTATATGTGGGAGATTTCAGTTTTCTTAAAAAAGGAAAATACGCCACTCTTTCTTCATTAATTAGTGGTTTGCTTCCAACACCGGATCCCAACTGCAAATACTGAGAAATTGAATCA
>JBJFHQ010000115.1:0-15559 GCA_051893755.1 Oscillospiraceae bacterium | reverse complement strand
TATTTTGTCAAGCATTTTATTTACATCATAAAAGCCTATTGACCACAGACCTATGTATATCTTCATGCTGTCCTCGGAGGATAAGCATTCCTCCCTTGCCGCAGGGTCGTTCAGGCAGAGATTCACCAGCTCCGCCGATTTTTGGCTTATCCGTTCAAGGTCGGAAGCACGTCCCTCATCGGCAGCGGCAATGATGCCCAGCCATGTTCCGAACGCTCTCTTCACCGAGGAATAGCGGATAAGTCCGTTTTCCGTTATCACACGGAGAATGACCATGAATGCCTGCGCCGTTCCCAGATCGGCTTTTTCGCATATAGCCTGACGAAGCCCCTCCTGCAGTCTTGCGGCAAGAAGCAGTCTTCCCAGAGCCTCATACAGCTCCTTATTATGGCTCTTTACAACTCCGCTGATAATGGTATACAGATAAAACGACTCTCCGTCGCCGTTAAGCTCGTCCTTTACGATCCCGATAATACGCTCATTTCCCCTGTCTATCTCATAGGCAAGCTCTTCGGCGCAGATACCTAAGCTTCGCGCATAATGTTTACATTCAAGCATATCCTCGGGGATATTGTCTGTCATGATATCATAGATATCCGCATCAAAATGATCCCTCTCCGAAAATTCGTAAAGAAGCACCATTACTCTTTTGGCTATATTTTTAGGGTCATTTGTGCGGAAGCTCCTTGCATGTATATTACCTGCAGCAAATGCGTACTCGTGAAGCTGATCTGCGGCATAAAGCACCGCGTCCCTGCGGCGGGGATATATCCAGCCGTTAAAAAGCTCCTCCGCCCTTGCTTTGAGAAAATCCGAGGGTTTACTGCAGCTTCCCGAGGAAAGTCCCTCGCAAAGGTCGCTGTACAGTGCACTTTCAAATATCTCTGAATTCGGACGGCGGCAGTCCTCAATAAAAGCCTTCAACTCGGGAGAGAGCTTCAGATAAGCAGCTTTTCTCTCCTGCTCCCATTTCTCCATATATTTCTGATATGCTGTGTGCAGCTTCACACGTTCCTGCTCGGTTATTTTTTTCATTACCATAACCTCCCCGTAAGCATTGTAAGCTTTATAAATGTGACGATATCATTTTCGTCAAGGATTATTTTTTCATCGGGCTCCCCTGTTCTGTTTTCGCCGATGAATATACAGAAAAGCCCGTCATTGTAGGCTTGCAGAGCATTTTCCGCAGCTGCGGAGATATCCGCTTCCTTTCCGCCGTAATTTATTCCGAAGGCGATCTTTCCTATCTCGCTCATTGCGGCGATACTATCCTCGGTAAGAGGCTTCGCCGTCTCTCCCGAGCGCACCCGCATATTATACGCTTCTGCGCAGGTCTTTACCGATTCGGTTATCAGCTCCCCGACGGTATGAGGCTCATTTTCAAGATGAAAATCAACCGCCTCAAACTTATCCTTTTTTGAGCCCAGCTGCTTCAGATTTACTTTGATAGTCATATCCACCCCTCCGAAAATGTAATACTATGTTAATAATTTCATTATATCATATACTTTTCCAATATGCAACATTTTTCCTGTTTTTTGAAAAAGTCCGCAAAGACTGACTATCATACCCGGATACCAAAACTCAATTCTCCGGATATGTTCACTCGGATCTCCCGCACACTTGCAGGAGGAATTGGTGCTGCCTCAATATTTATTTTCATCAAATACGCTGAAACCTATTGACTTTTTTCCAATAAAATGTTAATATGTTAATAGGATACAGTATTTCGGCAGCGATTCGGATATTTTCGGAAACACCGTCCGAAAAAACAGGGGGAATTACATTGAAAAGTATCAAAACCAAGATCCTTGCAGCCATGACAGGTATCGGACTTTTTTCGTCACTTATTATAGGCATAGCAGGTGCAGAACTGAATTTCTCTTCGGCAGAGAGTATTCTTGACAAATCTATGGCGGAAACGGCAAAGCTGGCAGCCTCACGCGTTCAGAACGAGATCGACCGCTATAAGGCTATCGCGTCCGAGATCGGCAGCATAAGCAGTCTGACCGATCCCGATAAGGCGGAAGCTGAGTGTGCGGAGGTCATTTCCGAACGGACAGCAAAATATGATCTCGAAGTCTGCGGCATTCTTGACATGAACGGAAAGGATCTGCAAAACGGCACCGACTGCTCGGGTGAAGAGTTTTTCAAGGTGTCATCGTCAGGAGAAGAATACTGCTCCGATTTTATGGTTGAAAGCTCCTTCGGTATTGAAAATGCTGTTATTATTTCCGCTCCCCTCTGGGAAAACGGCATTAACGGCGGCAAGGTATCGGGCGTTGTATACATGATCCCCAATAATACATTCCTTAACGACATCGTGACCGGCATAAATGTCGGAGAGGGCGGAACTGCTTACCTGCTCTCGTCGGAAGGTCTTACCATTGCATTTTACGACCCTGAAGTTGTCGGAAAGGAAAATGCACAGGAATCGGCAAAAACTGACCCGTCCTATCAGAAGCTTGCAGAGGTAGAGGCAAAAATGTGCGCAGGCGAAACAGGCTTCGATCAGTATAAATATAACGGAAATCTGGAGCTTGTGGCTTATGCACCTGTTGCAGGCACCCCCGGCTGGAGCATCGGAGTAAATGTTGTCCGCGATGAATTTATGGGCGGTACATATACTGCTGTTGTGATAAGCATAGTTATCATGGCTGTGACCTGCGGGCTCGCTGCTGCAATAGCTGCGGTATTTTCCAAAAAGCTCGCAGATCCTATCGTTTCATGCTCTGAACGCATCGTCAGACTTTCAGAGGGAGACCTTACAAGTCAGGTCCCCGCTGTCAACTCCCGCGATGAGACCAAAAAGCTTGCGGATGCCACGTCCACAGTTGTAACACAGCTCAACAGTATCTTCAAGGATATTGAACGTATCCTTGAAGAGATCTCAAAGGGAAATCTTGCGGTAAATTCCTGCGAAAACAGACAGTACTATGTAGGCGACTACAGCCAGCTCATCGAATATATCGACCATATCAAAAACAGACTTTCACATACAATGTATCAGATAAATACCGCAGGAGAACAGGTCTCCGCAGGCTCTGATCAGGTCTCTTCGGGAGCACAGGCTCTCGCTCAGGGAGCTACAGAGCAGGCTTCCTCCATTGAAGAGCTTGCCGCTACGATCGAAGTGATCGCAGGTCAGATAAAGGAAAATGCTGTTAGTGCCGAAGATGCAATGAATAAGACAAATGCCGCGGGCGGCGAAATGCAGAACGCCATCGCACGCATGGATGATCTCGTTTCTGCAATGAACGACATCAGCAGGTCCTCCGACGAAACAAAGAAGATCATACAGACTATCGAGGACATTGCTTTCCAGACAAACATACTCTCCCTTAATGCCGCAGTTGAGGCTGCAAGAGCAGGTGAAGCAGGCAAGGGCTTTGCTGTGGTAGCTGATGAGGTCAGAAATCTTGCGGGCAAGTCCGCCGAGGCTGCTCAGAACACGACCGCACTTATTGAAAGCACTGTTTCGACGATACGCAGGGGTACTGCTCTCGTGGACGAGGTCGCCGAAAAGATGAATGGTGTTGCGGCATCGGCGAGCGCTGTTGCGGAAATCAACTCTAAGATCTCAGAAGCTTCCCGGAATACTGCCGATTCTATCACTCAGATCACCATCGGCGTGGAGCAGATCTCCGAAGTGGTACAGGCAAACTCTGCGACCTCCGAGGAATCCGCAGCCGCTTCGGAAGAGCTTTCAAGTCAGGCTAATACTCTTAAAGACCTTATTTCGCAGTTCAGGTTCAACACAAAGGAGCTTCGCTGAGCCCGGAAATTTCCGCAATAACGGCATATGCTCCCCTCCGAAAAATGACAACACAAGGCACACTGCAGAGCGCAGTGTGCCTTGTGTTTTTGATATTTGTCATGAAACATCTGATCATCACTTCCCTGCCCCCCTGCTCCTGTACTCCCTCGGGCTCATCCCGTAGGTCTCTCGGAACAGCTTGCCAAAGTAGCTTATATGCCCGAAGCCGCAGGCTAAGCATACCTCGGTTATCTGCATATCGGTGGTGTTCAGCAGCTCCAGCGCCTTTTTCAGACGATATTCATTCAGAAATGCAACAGGCTTTTTCCCTATCATCGACCGAAAACAGCGAAAGCATTCGCTCTTGCTGATACTTGCGGAACAGGCTATATCCTCCACCGTAAGCTCATTCTGATAGCTGCTGTAAATATATGAAAGCATTGTTTTCAGCCGCTTTTCGCCGATTATGGTCCTGCGGTCTATGGGCGTGGACGGAGCCTCGCCGATATTCTCCGCCAGACTGCACCACAGCTCGCCGATCAGATCGCGGCATCTCAGCTCATACCCGAAACGCTGCTCTTCGGACAGCTCGCAGACCCTTCGCACCGTTTCGATGATCCCCTGCTGCCATTCATTGTCCGCAGATAATCTCATGCAGCGCAGCGCCTTATCGCTGATTATCGGCAGTACATATTTCCGATAGATAAGCTCCTCGCCGCAGTCGCCGATAAAATCGGGCAGAAAGCATATGGTCGCCAGCACAGGATATTCCCCGCTCACGGCGATCGCCGCCTGCTTGTGCATTGCATTGGTATTGATAAAAAATCCCTCACCTGCGGTAAGCCTGTAGCTCGTGTTATTGATAAATATCTCGACCTCGCCCGACAGCACCACCGAAAGCTCTACCTCAGGATGCCAGTGCCAGCCGATAGTATGCTCGGGATACCATACGAAATCGTTGATATAGACCTGCATCGGATAACTGGGCGTTCCATGGGGCGTCAGCTCACGGAAATCTTTTTCTCCCGCGAGCGGCTGATGTGTTGTTTCCATAGATAAGCTCCTTTTGACACTATTATTATAGTTTTTGCCAGTATAATGATAGATTTTTCTCAGTATTGCTGTTATTATTATAATCAACAGCAACAGAAATGTCAATACCCAATACCATTATTCAGAGAGGAGCTTTATTATGAGATTTATCCAGAACAACAACCGTCTTATCGCAAAAAACGGCTGTGAAACACTGCTTATCGAACCTTGGGGCAAAAACTCGCTGCGCGTCCGTGCAACACAGAATCCTGACTTTTCGGGAGAGCTGCATGCTCTCAGCCCTACAAGCGGCACATCGGAAATACACATCTCAGAGGAAAAATCCGAGATCATCAACGGCGATATCCGCGCAGAGGTCAACTTTGCGGGCGTGCTGAGCTTCTTCCGCAGGGACGAGCTTATCCTCCGCGAATACTACCGCAGCTACGGCGGGACCATCAGCAAGGAGAGCCGCTGCCTGAAAATTGTCGGCAGAGAAATGAAGGGTCTCGCAGGAAACGACTGGAAAATGACCGTCCGCTTTGAGAGCAGCGACGGCGAGAAGCTCTTCGGAATGGGTCAGTATCAGCAGCCCTATCTCGACCTCAAGGGCTGCACGCTGGAGCTTGCTCAGAGAAATTCTCAGATAACTATCCCCTTCGTGGTATCTTCAAAGGGCTACGGATTTTTCTGGAACAACCCCTCGGTAGGTCAGGTCACCTTCGGCAAGAACATGACCGAATGGCATTCCCGTGACTGCGAGGAAATGGATTACTGGATAACCGTGGGCGACGCTCCCGCACAGCTTATTGAAAATTTTACAGAACAGACAGGCAGAACTCCGAGCGTATCGGAAGAGCTTCTCGGACTTTGGCAGTGCAAGCTCAGATACCGCACACAGGAGGAAGTTCTCACCGTTGCAAGGAAATATCATGAGCTCGGAATACAGCTCAGCGCAATAGTCATCGACTTTTTCCACTGGCCTTATCAGGGCTCATGGCGCTTCGATGAAAAATACTGGCCCGATGTAAAGGCAATGACCGACGAGCTCCATTCCATGGGGATAAAGGTCATGGTATCGGTATGGCCCAGCGTGGATAAGAAGTGCGAGAATTTCTATGAGCTGAACGACCGCGGTCTTCTGGAGCGCACAGAACGCGGCGCGGCACAGACCTACGACTATCAGGGCGACTGCCTCACCATTGATATGTTCAACCCCGAGGCACGTGATCATCTCTGGAAGATATGCAAAAAGAACTATGCAGACCTTGGCATCGACTTCTTCTGGCTGGACAACGCAGAGCCGGACTATGCGGTATATGATTACGAAAACTTCCGATTCTACAGCGGTCCTGCTCTTAAGGTGGGCAATGAATATCCCAAAAACTATGCAAAGGCTTTCTACGAGGGAATGTCCGCACAGGGTCAGAGCGGCTTCGTCAGCCTTATCAGAAGCGCATGGGCAGGCTCTCAGAAGTACGGCACTCTGGTGTGGTCGGGAGATGTTCCCAGCACCTTCGAGGCGTTCCGCGATCAGCTGTCTGCGGGACTTAACATGGGACTTGCCGGTATCCCTCTCTGGACAACTGACATCGGCGGCTTTATGACCGATGACGTTTCCGACCCCGAATTCCGTGAGCTGCTGCTGCGCTGGTATGAATTTGCGGTGTTCACACCGTTCCTGCGCATGCACGGGGACCGCGGTCCCTACGATATCCCGCCCCTCGATGACCGTGATTTCGGCGGCGGACATCTCAAGACCGGTCAGCCTAACGAACTCTGGAGCTACGGCGAAGAGGCATTCAACATCATGCGCAGTCAGCTCGGTACCCGTGAAAAGCTCATTCCCTATATCCACGAGCTTATCGAAGAATCCGGCAGAACAGGCGCTCCGCTTATGCGAACAATGTTCTACGAATTCCCCGATGATGATTCGGCTTGGGAGCTTTCCGACCAGTACATGCTTGGCAGCCGCTATCTTGTTGCGCCTGTTATGGAGTACGGTCAGCGCAGCCGTCGGGTATATCTTCCCGAAGGCAGCTGGCAGGCACTTTCAGGCGGCGAGGTGATAAGCGGCGGAACATGGATAACCGCAGATGCACCTTTGGAATACATCCCGGTTTTTGTGAAGTGCGGAGAATAATTTACATATATGGAAAAACAACGGCGCTGCTTTTTACGCAGCGCCGTTTATTCATATTTTTACAAAACCTATTGACCTATCGGGTATAAATATTTTATAATATAGTTCGTACTCAATAACTGCCCGAAGGGCAGTTATTGGCTGAAAATCCTGTAAAACAGGATTTTCAGCGGCACAAATCAAAGATTTGTGCCGTACTACCTGATTAATGTCTGCTTTGCCGCCTCTAACGGGCGGCAAGGTGCAAGGATTCTTGGCTAAACCGCTAAAAATCCTTGCACCCAACAACTGAAAAAATGCTCCGAATCAAAGCTTCTACGCACTTTTTCAGTTGTTGAGCAGACATTAATATAGTTAGAGCTTTCACTTTTTAATATGACATACTGCTGTCACATTTAATGTGATATAATTATTTTATCATTATTCAGGAGGGAAACATTATGGACTTCATAAAGCTTACACATGATAATCTGGATAAAGAACATATCTGCTGCGCGATATCAAACAACAGGGATCCGCAGGTAGCATCCAAAAAATCATGGCTTTCCGACAGACTGGACGAGGAGCTGGTTTTCTTAAGATCTGCCGAACGCGGCAAGTGCTTCATCGAATACATCCCCGCAGAATATGCGTGGGTACCTGTGGACGCTGAAGGGTATATGCACATCAACTGCTTCTGGGTGTCGGGCTCGTTCAAGGGACACGGCTACTCCAATGAGCTGCTGAACGCCTGCATTGCGGATTCGAAGGAACAAGGCAGAAAGGGCTTAACCGTTATTTCATCGCCTAAGAAAATGCCGTTCCTGTCCGATCCAAAGTATCTTGCATATAAGGGCTTCAGGACCGCAGATACTGCAGAGCCGAATTTCACGCTGATGTATCTTCCATTTGAGGAAAATGCTCCCGTCCCCGGATTCAGAGAACAGGCAAAGCATCCCAATATATGTGAGGACGGCTTTGTACTGTACTACACCTTCGGCTGTCCTTACACTGCCAAATATGTTCCGCTTATCGAAGCATGCGCCGTACAGAACGGCATTCCCTTTAAGAGCGTGCATATCAACAGCAGAGAAGCTGCACAGAATGCTCCTGCGGCATGGACGAATTACGCCCTGTTTTACAATGGAAGCTATCTGACCAATGAGATATTAAGCGAGAAAAAATTTCTGGCTCTTGCAGAAAAAGTAAAATAGTGCTGCGCAAAAAATCAGGCGTACATCTTACCAAAAATGATAGGATGTACGCCTTGATCTGCGATAAGCTTTGTTTTTTCGGACAGTTATTGAGTACGCACTATTTATACAGATCCGGCAGTTCGTCAAGAGTTATAACATGATCGTCATTATATATTTTCTTAAGTGCAGCCGTATCATTCTTGTCGGTAATGTATTCGGTGTGCCATGTCATGAACCATACCCAATCAGCGTCCGCTTTTTCCAGCTGTTCAACAGTCGGGATCCGTCCGCATTCGTGGAAGCAGATCGGCATATCATCGCCGACGACCTTGTTCACCTTTTTGTACAGATCGCCGTTAGCGCCGTCGCTGTAGGAATCAGCGCCTGCGATATCAACATATTCATCTCCGGGATACCATTTTTCATAGTTCCTGCCATTGCCCGAATAGCCCAGCACCCAGATGAGATTGTCCAGCTCCCAGTAATTCGTATAGCGGTCATACATAATGATCCAGAGCTTTTTGAAATTCTCTGTGCCGCCCTTGCCCCACCAGAACCATGCGCCGTCAAATTCGTGGAAGGGTCTCCAGAGTACGGGGATATTCTGCTCCTTCAGTTCTTTCAGAGCTGCGGCAGCCTTATCCATGCCCTTAATGAGCTTTTCATACTCGGGAGTGCCCTTGGTGAGAGCCTTATCCCAATCTTTTATTTCGGTGTTCATTGATTCCGACCAGCTTCCGCTGAAATCCGAGCCGCAGTGCCAGCATATCGTCACGATACCGCCGCGGTCATGCCAGTCGGCTGCGCGCTTGTTCACGCCCTTAAAATCATCATTCATGTAATCAAGTCCGCGTATAGCGGGATATTTGCCTGTTTTTTTGTAGATGTAATCAAATTCATACTGATCGCTGCCCATCCATGTGGATTCCTGCTGACCTGAAATTATACCGCTGCGGTAGGTACCGCAGATGTAATCATAAAGAGCCTGTGCCTCCTTGGTCGCGTCGGGATTAGAAAGCTCCCTGTCGCATGATGCCGTCACGGAGCTGTCAGGCTTCATCTGCGGAGTGTCGCAGGCTGACAGGTTAAAAACAAGACCTAAAACATAAATGACCGATAATAATATTTTTTCCATAAAGATCCCCCTTATTTTTTGACTGCCGAGCTGCTATTCCCTGACATACTTCATAATATCGTCATATATCGCACGATAGCCGTCCTCATTGATGTGCATGCCCTCGATGGTGAATTCTGCTTTTAGCCTGCCCTGTTCGTCCTTAAGACCGCGGTTGATGTCAATATAACGCTGACCGTGCTTTTCGGCAAGCTTTTTCACCTCGGCATTGGCAGCGGTTATCTTTTCATTGGTCCGTATCTTAAGACATTCCTTCATTTCCTCGGAAGCGGCTTCAAAATTCACGGGATAATATGCCATAAGATATATTTTCACGTCCGGAACTGCATTTTCTATCGCCGAGATGATCTTATCATAGTTACTCATAAGACTGCTTATGGGAATACTCGACCAGCTCAGGTCATTGGTCCCGATATTGATAAACACCTTGGACGGCATCAGACTTACCGCACATACGTCTATGACTGCAAGAAGCTCGTCGGAAAGAAAACCTCCAACTCCGCGGTTGTAGATAATCGTATCATCGCCGTGCTCCTTAAGCAGCTTATTTATCGGAAACATCTCCATAAGGGACGAACCTGTGAAAACCGTCTGACCCTTTACGGCAGTCAGGTTTTCTTCTCTGTAACGTTCGACCTTTATTTCCTTGTCTGTCATTTTTTCTGCCTCCTTATTGCATTTTAATTGTTTATATGGTATAATCAAGCTGATAATACATAACTTAAAAGCTATATAGGGGGATATCACATGGAGCTTCTACAGATAAAATATTTCCGCATCATCGCCGAAACAGAAAACATATCGAAAGCAGCCGAGCAGCTTTTCATAGCTCAGCCGTCCCTTAGCCAGACACTGAAGCGGCTTGAGGACGAGCTTGGCGTTCCTCTTTTTGACAGGAACGGCAAGAAGATCACCCTTAACGGAGCAGGAAGGATCTTTCTGAAATACTGCGATGAGATCAGCTCTTCCCTTGAAAATGCACGTATCGAGCTTGAAGAATACAAAGGCTCGGAAACGGCGGAGGTCAGCATCGAGGTACGTTCCGCTTCGCTTCTCATCCCCGATATCATCAAGAAGATACGTGAAAACGACGGTCATATAATGCCGCATATCTTCCAGAGCAGCTGCAGAGATGCCGATCTGAAAATATATTCTGATATAACGGAACACAGCGGTTCATCGGAGCTTCTTATGAAGGAGCCTATGGGTATCGTGATACCCGAAGCTCACCCTCTCGCCGAAAAACCCGGGATATGCCGCAGAGATCTGGAGCAGTGCAGCTTTTTAAGTCTCAGTCCCGAATGCAGCCTTTACAAGATCATAGCACATTTTTGTGAAAATGCAAATTTTCAGCCGAATATCTCAACCTACGCAGATTCACCTGCGCTGATGCGGGAGCTTCTGAAAATGGGGCTTGGAGCAGCCTTTGTTCCCGAATACACCTGGGCGGACCTGTTCGGAGACGGTCTTGTTTTCCGAGCTGTTTCCGACATGCCGATGGAGCGCTTTGTCCATCTGGCGGCAAACGAAAAGAAATATCAGTCCGCAGCAGTAAGGCGCTGCCGCGATACCATTATAGAATACTTTGCGGAATACGAGCGAAGATTCCTGTGATAATCGCCGTAATTTGAAAGAGATCGTCTTATCTCTCTGTTAATATAATACCACTATATTTATACTTTGGGAAATATTTAAAATATATATGCATATAGCTTACGTGCTATATAATAAACAATTTTTCATAATACAAAGCAGATGAGCACTGCATATAGCTGCGGCGCTCACCTGCGACAGGCAGTCTGAAATTCTCATCACTATGATGATACACAGCTACGAGCCAATTTTGTTCATAGCTTTTTTTCTGACCTTGACCTTGTACATCTCTTCGTCTGCAAAGGCGGCAATTTTCTCGATAGACTCGGTCTGAGCAGCCCTCATGCGATAGTATCCGCAGCTGCAGCCGACCTTGTAAGGAAGTCCGCTTGACTTGTTGTAATTCTCCAGTGTTTGGTCTATCTGTTCAATAATGCCCTTGATCTCATCATCGCTGCAGCTTCTGAGCACCGTGCAGAATTCGTCTCCGCCCGTTCTCACACAGACCGCATTGTAAGGCATAGCCCCGGAGATCGCTCTTGCAGTCTGAATAATTGCATTATCCCCCGCCTCATGACCGTAAAGGTCGTTGATAGGCTTGAGATTATCAATATCCGAGCACACAACGGTAATGCAGGAATCTGCAGCCTTAGCGTCGTCCAGAAGCTCCCTGCCGTATTTGGACATACCCCGTCTGTTATAAAGTCCGGTCAGCGGGTCGCGGACGTAAAGATTTTCAAGCTTTTCCACCACAAGCTCCAGCTTCTTGTTCATGTAAAAGCTTCCTGTATTGTTTGAAAGGACCATGAGCCATGTGGCAAAATGATCGCCGTAGCCCTTGTAGCCCGACGGCTCGTATGCAAGATAGCCCAAAAAATTATCCTTGAAATAAAGAGGCGAAAAAGCAAACACCACCGCTTTGTCCCCGTTGAGTATATCCTCGGGAACCAGCTCAGATGCAGGGAATGTTTTACCCACAGGCACATCGCTGCCGTAGCTGAACATATTGACCATTGAATCGGAAATACCGCAGAACGAGGAAATAATTTCCTCATTATCCAGCTCGGCAGTTTCCCTCTCAATATTTGAACAGATACATATGAACATCTTCTTAAGCTTAAAGAATTCCGCGCTGTGCTTCGCATTGGCAAAAAGCTCAGCGGAGGTTTTTACAGCCGCAAAATCAGTGTTCATAGCATGGATATAGGTGCGAAATTCCAGAGAAGCGCTCTCTTCCCCGTATTTTTCGCTGAGATAATCAAACTCGTGCTTTTCTTTCTTCGGAACACAGCCGCAGGATTCCATGAGCACAAGCTCGGAATCCACCTCTGTAATGACTTCGGTTTCTTTTCCGCCGAAGATGTCCGAAATAATATCAACAGCCTTCTTTCCCGCAGCTTCAAAGCCTCTGCGGACAGTCGTGATAGCCGGATCATATATCTCGCAGTCCTTTATCCCGTCAAAACCCGTAACGATGATATCCTCGGGTATCCTAAAGCCCATATTCTGCAGCTTATCCATACAGAATATCGCCATTGTATCGCTGGCACAGACGATAGCCTGCGGGATATCTCCCGAGCTGATAAAGCGTTCTGTGCACTCCGCTGTTTTCTTCCAGAATTCTCCGTAAGCGATCCTGCTTTCCTCAACAGGGATATTATGCTCCTCCAGCACTTTTTTATATGCCGCAAGCCGCTCCTCGGTCTGAAGATTTCCGGGAAATCCGCCGATAAAGTTTATCTTAGTAAGCCCATGCTCCTCCACAAGATGTCGGACAATAAATTCCATAGCCTTCTTGTCGCTGAGAATGATATTTCTGAAAAGCTTGTGAACAGGGTCATTCACATTCACAACGGGGATATTCCTCGCGGCAGCCTTCTCGGAAACATCGGAGATTATCTTCTCCTCAATAATGGAGTCTCCGAGGATAATTATCCCGTCGATAATGCCGTAATTTATGAGATTGAATATCTCCGCTTCACCTTTGATAACGCTTTCGGGCAATACTCTGTCGGAATTAAGCTCGGGGCGGTGAATAAGATTGGCAAATATAAGCAGATTAATATCAAGCTCGGCGCACCTTTTTCCTATTCCGCTGACGACCCTGCTTTCATAATCCCAATTGTACCCTGTAACGCAAACTGCAATATTCCTGCGTTTCATACTTCCGCCTCCCAAGAACAATGTCGTAAAACATACGTTATTTCAGTGACAAGCAGCCTCTTCACAAGTCTGAGGCATTTCCGCATGTTCGTCATATCACGATATGACTTTCTTTTTATAATTATAGCACATATTGTCGAAAAATGCAATAGATTTATAGGATTTTCTGTATTATTTATCCAATCCGAAACAATTTCTTCATCTATCCGATAGCTCCGAGCATGTGGCAGACTATCAGCGTCTGCCCGCTCTTTTTTTGCTGCTTTCGGGTTTCCTATGAGACGCATAAACAGCTGTCATCAGCGCAAGAATGACCGCCGCCTGAGCGCGATAGGTGAAAAAATCGTGCAGATAGGAGTGATTGTTCAGGACCATATATCTGAGATAAGGAACTGCGCCGAGGATAAACACAACGATAAGATACTCTCTCGCTTTTTTGCTGCGGCGGGACAGATATACTGCCAAGCCCGCTGCTGCGCCTATAAGAAGTATCCCTGTCACAGCGGGAAAAAGCTCTGCTCTTTCGCTGCCGCCAAGCATTGTGGATATGTTCGTGACAGGAGCCAAAAATATTTGTGCGAGCGGCGAACTCAGCTCCGAGCTTCCGCCGAATCTTTCCTCAGCATAGGAAAGAGCGGCTTTGAATTTGTTTTCGCCTGTGACTGCAGATGCGGCTGTCCATTTGACCAGATATGCTCCGCCGTAAGCCGAAAGCCAGCCCACAGAGCATTTAGCTGCAGTCAATATACCGCTTTTTGCATCCGTGAACCGTCCCTCGCTGTACCTCACAGACATCACCATTATTAATGGAATAAGTATCGTAAGCGTTTCGGCGGTGAGAAAGTCGAAAAAAGCTATCACAGCGCCGCTTATCACCGACAGCATCACGAGCACCGTATCTCCCCTTTTTTCCAGCACCAGAAAGAACGGCAGCATTGCCAGAGTCACCAGCACCGCAGGCTGATATTCCATTGACAGTCGGATATTCCACGCCTGCACACAGAAAAACGACAGCGGCAGCGCAGCCGCTTCAAAATATAAGCGGCGTCTGACAAGCATCGTGCATGATACCGCCATCAGCAGTGCTGCAGCGATCGCTCCTGCTGTTCTTACGCCTTTTATGTCGGTAATTGTCATCAATGGACGGATAAAAACAGCAGAGCCGTGCCAGTATCTGGAATAATCGGTGTTGGGAGCAGCTCCGTTTACCGAGGCATACAGTCCGTAATTTTCTCCGTAATCAACGGTGCCGTCGTTTCCGTCGAAGTATTTTGTATCGAGAGATGAAACGAAGGGATCGCTGCTGTCAATATTCCAGACGACATTCAACAGGATAACATCGGCATAATTGTCTGTTATGGTGTTTCTTCCGCCGTTTTGCGCAAACGGCTCCGCACCGTTCATCAGATATGCGCTGTTTAGCATATTGTCTCTGATCTTTTCGTTCGGGATAAGCGAGGTAAGGACCAGCGCCGCCCACAAAACCACCATTGCAGCCAGAAAGCTCCCCGTATAGAGCAGTATCTTCTTTATCATAACATGAACACCTTATACACAGTACCGCCGTCTCATAAATGATGAAAACACAGTCTTGACGGCAGGCACGCAGAATACATCTTTTTTAATGAACCGCTGATCAATCGTTTCCAGACGCTTTCAGTGACGGATTTTCGAGCGTCGGAAACGATGGCTTCGCCTTGATCAGCACTTCCTTAATTATATCACATTTATTATCGGGTGTAAATAGTATCCGGATATTTTTATCAGGAACAATATTATTAAGAAACAATGAAAAGCTTGTTTTGCGATATATCAGCGGATAATATGGTACAGAATGCATGTCGGTTATGCCGTTTCACTTTAATTATGTGCATTGACATTGTGGCTTTTGCCGATAATTCATTGGGAAAATTTATGTATAATGGCAATTTTTATGATTTTTTATAAAAACTATTGAAATTTATCTTGATATATGTTATAATGCAGTTAACAAGTAAAAAGGCAAAACCGACGAAAGTCTGTGACGCAAAGCACGAGCCTAAGCTTCGTATTTTCAGGGAGTATGGCGGTCGGGCTGCATTTGTAAGGTATCCTTATTATGCGGCGCGGGCGCATGCTCCTTTTTGTTTGCGCAGCGAGCCTCAGGATAATATCCATATAGAAAGGTGATGACTTTATATGAGTGTAAAATCTGCTTTGGCGGCAATGTCACTGAAAGTAAAAATAATCATCGCATGCACTGTGATAGCGATCGCAGGCGGTATAACCGCTGTTGTAGTGATGACCTCAAGCAAAACGGATACATATCGTGTACTTAAGGTATTTGAGCTCACAGGCTCAGCCGTTATTTCCCGCGAGGGCACAGGCGAGATCGACGCATACGTGGGGATGAATCTGGAAAGCGGAGATACGCTGACTGTCGGCGACGAGAGCACAATGCGCATTTCTCTGGACGGCGACAAATACGTGCTTCTTGACAGCGGAACTGTGCTTGAGCTTATTGCAGACGGCACATCCTCCGACAGCAGAACATACATCGAGCTAAAGGAAGGTACGATACT
>JBJFHQ010000114.1:0-3398 GCA_051893755.1 Oscillospiraceae bacterium | reverse complement strand
CATCAATGTCACAAACTGCACCGACGGAGTGGACGGACTGCTCGGAACACTCTCCTCCATAACAATGGCTGCTCTTGCAGTGATCTTCTATATGACCGCCCAGAGCGGTGAAATGGGGCTTTGTCTCATATTTGCGGCGATACTTCTCGGATATCTTGCCTACAATGCCTCCCCCAGCAAGCTTATCATGGGCGACGCAGGCTCGCGGGCTATCGGACTTTTCATCGGGATAATGGTGCTCAAGACTCACGTTCCCCTCATCTATTTCCTTATTGGCGGAGTTATCTTCGTTGACGGAGGTATCGGTCTTGTAAAGCTGCTGGTTCTGCGCATCTTCAAGACAAAGAATTTCCTCAGGAACATCAGGACCCCCCTTCACGACCATTTCCGCAAAAACAAGGACTGGTCGGATACGCAGGTGGTCACACGATATGCTGTGCTGCATATAATCCTCTGCGTTATCGGAGTTTACATTGCATGCGGCAATATATAAAACCAATAGCTTTCAGCATTTCACAGAAGTCACTCCGTATTTCGGGGTGACTTTTTTCTTGCTGTACATGCAGATGAATTAACCGCATTAATCTGGCAATACTACTTGTAATATCCAAAATAAAATCGGGAATGTTAAAATTATCCGTCATTTTCAACTATTGTATATCGGGAGAATTTGTGCTACAATGTTATTTGGAAGAAATTTTGATTTTAGAAAAACGAAAGGATCGGCTTTTATGCGCAAGACAAAGATAATCTGTACTATCGGCCCCGCCACAGACAATGAGGAGACTATGAGAAAGCTCATGCTTGCGGGCATGAACGTTGCAAGATTCAACTTTTCCCACGCAGACCCTGTTATCGACAAGCGCCGCTTCGAAATGATAGTCAAGCTCCGCGAAGAGGTGGGACTCCCCGTAGCTACCATGCTCGATACAAAGGGCCCCGAGATCAGACTTAAGACCTTTAAAAACAACGAACCCGTCATCATTGAGGACGGAAATGAATATACCCTTACTACCCGCGACGTGGAGGGCACCGACAGGATATGCTCCATTACCTTCAAGGGACTGCCCAAGGACGTTCAGACGGGCTCCCGCATACTTATCAACGACGGCGTTATCGAGCTTGAAGTGACCTCCGTCACAGCCGAGGATATCAACTGTAGGATAATCCACGGCGGAAAGCTCTCCAATCATAAAGGCATCAATGTTCCGGGAGTGGCTCTGTCTCTTCCCTACATCAGTGAGGCGGATATGAACGATCTGGAGTTCGGCGCTAAAATGGGCTTCGATTTCATAGCAGCGTCCTTTGTCCGCAGCGCAGCAGATGTAAATTATCTCAGAAAATTCACCCACTCTCTGGGCTGGAACAACGTTCGTATAATCGCAAAGATAGAAAACGCAGACGGCGTTGCCAATATCGACGAGATACTCGAAGCAGCCGACGGAATCATGGTCGCAAGAGGCGATATGGGCGTTGAGATACCCTTCGAGCAGATACCCGCTATCCAGAAAAAGCTTATCAGCAAGGGCTATACCGCAGGCAGGCAGGTCATCACCGCAACTCAGATGCTGGAGTCCATGATAAGCAGTCCCCGCCCTACCCGTGCGGAGATAACCGACGTTGCAAACGCTATCTATGACGGCACCTCGGCTATCATGCTCTCGGGCGAGACCGCTGCGGGAAAATATCCCGTTGAGGCTGTGGAGACCATGGCACGCATCGCAGAATGTACCGAAAGCAATATTGACTACACCGCAAACCTCGCCGCAAGAAAGAATACCCGCAGCTGCGGCGTGACAGAGGCTATTTCCCATGCTACCGTAACTACTGCCGCAGACCTTGACGCTGCTGCAATAATCACCGTCACAAAGAGCGGAAAGACTGCGAGAATGATATCAAAATACCGTCCTTCCTGCGATATCATCGGACTTACCCCCGACCCTGTGACCTGCCGTCAGATGAACCTTTCATGGGGAGTCCGTCCCGCGCTTATCGGAGAATGTCTGACCACCGACGAGCTTATCGCAAAAGCTAAGACTGTATCAAAGGAAAACGGCTTTGTGAGTGAAAATGACACCGTTGTTATCACCGCAGGCGTTCCTCTCGGAATAAGCGGAAACACCAACCTTCTCGAGGTTGAGACTATCGAATAATTACATCTCAGAATAAGAAACGGCTTGCCGTTAAGCTCTTCACAAGCTTCCCGGCAAGCCGTTTTTATATCATATCAGTTAACATTCACTCATTTTCGGCAACGGTAAAGTCTACCTTGCCGGAGGAAATGTTCGCCTTCGCACAGATAACGTCAATGCTGTCTCCCACGGAGTAGAGCTTTTCGCCGTTTCTCGACAGGGTGAAATATCCGTCATAGTCGTAGCTGCCCTCGGGGAGAGTTTCTATCTTCACAAAGCCCTCAACGGTGTTGTCAAGCTCCACATAGAAGCCGTATTCCGTCACCGAGGATATAATTCCCGTGAATTTCTCGCCCAGATGCGCCGACATATACTCTGCGATATAGCAGTCCTCGCAGTCTCTTTCAAGGTTCATCGCCGTGAGCTCGCACATGCTGGACTGCTCCGCAGCAGCCTTTGCAAAGGCAGCATAACGCTTGTTCAGCGATTTTTCTGTTGCCTTGTTGTAACACAGGTCGGTCAGTATGCGGTGTATGGCAAGGTCGGGATATCTTCTGATAGGCGACGTGAAGTGGGAATAATCCGACAGCACCAGTCCGAAATGACCCAGCGGCTCATCGGAATATTTCGCCTTTGCCATGGAGCGCAGCACCATATTGTTCACCAGCAGAGCGCAGGGCTTTCCCTTGGCGCTTTCAAGGATATCCGAAAGATGCTTCGGCTTCACAGACGTGAACTTCGGCACAGGCAGTCCCAGTCGGGTGATGACCTCCTTCAGGTCGTTTATCTTTTCGGGAGAGGGATTCTCATGGACACGGTACACAAACGGGATATTCTTCTCCTTTGCAAGCTTTGCGGCGCAGGAATTTGCCATGAGCATGAATTCCTCGATGATAAGCTCGGATTTTCCCCGCTCACGCTTCTTCACATCGACGCAGATGTCGTTATCGTTCATGATAAGCTTTGCTTCGGGAGCGTCTATCTGAGGCGCGCCTCTTTTAAGCTTATTGGCTGTGAGTATCTCCGCCAGCTCCTCCATAAGGCATATCTCGTCAATGAGACCGTCGTACTTTTTCGACAGCTCAGCAGGTATTTCCTCGTCCTTTTCGTAAGCGTCAAGTATCGCATTTATCTCCGAATACACGCCCTTTACACGGGAACGTATAACAGTTTTCGAGAACTTGAAGCTCTCCACCTTGCCGTCGTTGTCCAGCTCCATAATGCAGGAAAACGCAAGTCTGTCCTCGTTGGGATTTAAGGAGCATA
>JBJFHQ010000113.1:0-3417 GCA_051893755.1 Oscillospiraceae bacterium | reverse complement strand
ACTGTCCGAGGAGGATCACAAGACCCTTTGCGCCGAGCTTGACAAGTACATTGAAGATGCTGTATATCAGGTTGAGTACAAACGCTGTGCAAGGGAAATAAACAAGCCCGACTGTTACGGTGCGGCAGGAATTTATTCGGGTCTGCAGATCGGTGAAACAAGGAACAGAGTTCAGAAAATGATGGAGCAGGCAAAAAATGATTCTCAGCCCTGGCAGGTAAACAGACAGGCGCTTATGGACAGGATAAATATGGTGAGAAACGCTATTATCCCACAAGTGCCGAAAAGTGCCAAGGTTGGAGATGTTTCGGCAACAATTTACAGTATATTAAATGACAAGAACACAGCTCCCGAAAACCCCAAAACCGAAATGCGTCCCCTTCTTAAAACAGGCTATGGGGAGAATGATTATGATTTCGGTTATATTAAACAGCTGAAGGATTACATAGACAACGGCATTGATTTTTCAAAGCAGAAAACTATCTCGGAGATGTTTATGGAGGAAAACAGCGAGGTGAATACCCGCATCAGACTTGCATCTGCAAGTGCTGACCCAATTGACAAGGATTTTATTATTGACCATATCAGCAAGCTTGCGAAAAATCTTGACAAAGCGTACAAGGATGGTATTCTGGACAGCAGAGAACACAAGGAGCTTAACAAGCAGCTTAATGATTATATGATCGACCTTACAAATGCTTTCCGCAGAGCCGAGGCGAGCCGTGAATGTATGCTTGCGGAATCAAGGCGTGACCCGTTAAGCAAGGCTCTTTATTTTGCAGTAAAGGATTTTGAGCAGATACAAGCAGACCGTGAGAATTTTGTGCAGAATTATCTTGAGACCCACCCTTATGATATGAGAGAAATTATTGATGCTGTTAATGCCAAAAGGCAGGAGGGATAAAATGAATATTATTTCAGTGAATGGAGCAAACCTCAACAGTGTTTGTATAAATGCAGCGAAAACATTATCCAAACCGAATGAAAAAGCATCATTTACAGCTAACAACAGCCTTTTTTCAAAACGCTTTGACACACTTGAATTAAGTGATTTTTACAAGAGATTTTCCTTAGTCGGTAATACCGGAAATCAAGCTGACAAAATACGGAAAATGCTGTCAGAAACAGAAAATGCCGAAACCGCTGAACGATATGCAAAGGGCATAGCAGATTATGCTTATATGGAAATGGCATTGGTCGGTGAGGCACTGCGTACAGAAAATGCCACATTCCGTTTTTCAAACTATTCGGAACAGAAGGAATATTACCGGGGGCTGCTTGATAAGGCTGACGGTATATCCGCCGGTGCAGATCCTGCTTGCAGCAATACCAACGGCATTTATGACCGTATAAATGCTGAAAATGAGCAGCTTGAGCGTGAAAACAGAATACGAAACGGTTATGAGTATGTGCCGGAAGCTGACGGAATAATTGATCGCGCCAAAACAGAACAGGCTCTTAATAACGTACAGCAGAAAATTGACCAATTGATCGAAGCTACAAAAAATTCCACACACAGCAATAAAATTGATATAGGCACCTTTAATAAGTGTGCAAATGGATTTGCAGATGCTTTCGGAGCAGATGCGGATGAGCTTATGCTTAACGAAAGCGAATATGAAAAAATGTTTGGAACTCCCGATGTTACCGAAAATGATTTTCTTGAAAAAATGAATGAGAAATCAGAAAAGCTTTGGTCAGGCTACAGAAACGTTAAAAAGCAATTTGAAGATTGTCTTGAACGTATTCGCACTGAAACAGACAACGGTAAAAAACTTGTTGAAAATATCAGAAGTGCACTTTCAGACTATGAAGGAAGTATGATGCTGCTTTTGAAGTATGGAAATGCCGAGATGATAAATTCGCTGTTGAGATAATGCCGACACCTTTGAGTATTTTGAGTATGGCAGAGGTCACAGCTTATACCGTAAACTCGATATCAAATAAATTTTTTCTTTGGAGGAACAGATATGGAACTGACAAAAGCGACAAATTATAATCCTGCTAACAGCCATATTTACGAGCTTGACGGAGCAGGAAAGGTGATAGGTAAAACACAGCCGAAGTTTCAGGCGGTACTTGAGGAAATGCCTTCCGATAATGATTTTCAGAGCAGAAGTGCCTATATGAGGGCACAGGGATATGAGGTCGCAGATCTGAGCGGGCGGAAATCCATAGAGGACTATTTTGCCTCTGAGGATATGATTGAAAATGCGGATTCCGATGAAGCACATTTGCTCAAATGCATAAGGGCAGGGCTTTTATATAAGAAGCAGTGTGTGAATTTTTCAAATGCAAGGGATTATGATAAGCTGACTGCCGAGCAGGATTTTTCGGGAATGACCGATGGGGAAAAATACACTGCCATATATGAGAAATATCAGCACTGCTACGGCGAGGATTTTTTGCAGGCATTTGAGCGTCAGTTTACCGTTCCCGCTGCGGAGCGGGACAATTATACCCAGCTGGAACTAAAGTGGAAAAAAGAATTGAAAACCGAATTCGGCAGTATTGAAAATGCCCAAAAGGCACAAAGGGAATCACTTTACGGCAAGACTGACGAGAATACTGTTAGAAATGAGATAATCGGGAAATACTCTCAGAATGAAAAACTTACATTTCGTGACCTTTATGATATGACCTATGAAATGTCGCTTTGCGGTGTGGATCATGGGATGTCAAATGCTCTTGACGGTATTTTTGAAATTTACGGCGGATATTATATGTCACAGCCGGGCGAACACGGACAGCTTCTTCGTGAGCAGATGCTTGATGATGAGGTGACTGCCGACCATTTCAAATATCTGCTTGATGTACAGTACTCAAAGCTGCATTTCGGTAATCCGACAGATCCGCAAATGGGACGGGTGATCGGTCTGATACAGTCTGCTTTTTCGGGAAAGCTCAGTATAGGAGGCAGGACAAACACTCTGTCATCTCTTGCTGACAGGCTGAGCGGAATGCTTTCATCACCGAAAATGTCCTCTGCTGCGGCATTAAGCACATATAAAAATACAGCTGCCGAGACAGAATCCGATGACCCTATTGCAGCTCTCAGAAGCAGGTATGATTTTGATAATATGCCAATGGGTTCGGACGAAGAAAAGACTTTTCTTAACGAGCTTGTTGATATGAAGCTTATATTGGAGAAGGACGCACGGCTTTTCAATTTTAACTGCGGCGGTTCTGTTGAAAGTGTATCAAATGATGTTATAATAACGCCCTTTGATGAATGGGACGGTGATATCCCGCTGTGGCAGGAGGTTAAGAGCAAGTCCGACAATATCCTTGACAGGCTTATTGATATTATTGACAACCAGCGAAATATCAGTAAATATTACCGTGAAAAGATAAGTGATATAAAGCGTGTTCGTGAATCGGATAATTGGGGGCTTGCGGCAAGTGATGCCTTCCTTG
>JBJFHQ010000112.1:0-3418 GCA_051893755.1 Oscillospiraceae bacterium | reverse complement strand
TGCGAAGGGAACGCCTCTCATGGAGAAGATGATTATTTCCTTGTCGGACAGCTCGGCAAGAGCTTCCTCGAGACGGTTCGAGGTGCCGAAATAAAGTGGACCTGTCACGTAAACAACAGCAGCTTTTCTGTCCTTGAAGCCCTGCAGATGCTCGGGCAGACGGTCCGGGTCGATGTCCGAGGTATTTATCTGCATGTCCGACACCTTGATGACGAACATAACTACCGAGAACAGGACGCCGATAAGTATTGCAATGGTAAGGTCAAACACAACGGTCGCAGCCATTGTAAGCAGGAACTGTGCCATCTGGGTCTTTATCTTACGGCTGAAAATCCCCTTGATAACGGTGCGGTCGTTCATTCTCCATGCGGTCATTATAAGCACTCCTGCCAGCGCCGAAAGAGGTATATTCGAGATAACAGGTGCTAAAAGGAACATTGAAAGCAGCAGCACTACTGCATGGAAAACGCTTGTAAGACGAGTCTTTCCGCCTGATTTTATCGCTACGGCGGTTCTTGCGATAGCAGCAGTTGCGGGAACTCCGCCGAAGAAGGGGATAACGATGTTTCCGATGCCCTGTGCGATAAGCTCCTGATTTGCGTCCAGCTTTTCGCCCTTCATACGTCCTGCGGAGGCTCCGCAGAGCAGGCTCTCGATAAGTCCAAGAGCAGCAATTGATATCGCAGGGACCACAAGTGCTTCGATATCCTTAAGTGTGACAGCCGACAGCTCGAGACGGTCGGGCAGGAAGATACTCTGAGGTATCTCTCCGACGGTGCTGACATTGAAATCAAAGATGAACTCGCATGCAGTGGCAATGACGATAGCCGCCAGCGAGGACGGGAAATACTGATTTATCTTTTTGGGATAGACTGCCATGAAAACTATCACCGCAGCGCCTATCAGAAAGGCTGTAAGGTCGAAATGCTGCTCGGTGGTGAAGTAGCTTACAGTTTTGGCAATGGTATTGTCTCCGCTGCAGGTGAGTCCTGTCAGATTGTTTATCTGTCCGAATGCGATGATAATGGATATTCCCGAGGTAAATCCCGTGATAACGGGCAGCGGCAGATAGGAGACTATCTTTCCCAGCTTTAAAAGTCCGCAGACAAGCAGTATGACCCCCGACATCACACAGGCAAGAAATACGCCCTGCAGCTGATATTTCGCCACCAGCGACAGCAGTATGGCAGTCATAGCTCCGGTGGGTCCGGATATCTGATAAGAGCCGCCCGAAAGCAGTCCTGTGACGATGCCTGCGATAACTGCGGTGATAAGTCCCGCAGCAGCAGATGCTCCCGAGGAAACTCCGAATGCCAGCGCCAGCGGAAGTGCTACCGCCGCAACGGTTATTCCTGCCATAAGATCTTTTGTAAGGTCCTTTGGAGTGTAGCCCGAAAACTCGGTTTTCAGACGTTCTCCGTAATTTTTGAAGATATTCAAGATGAATTGCCCCTTTTTTTCACAAATTTTGAGATTTTTCTCGTAACACAACATTTTAATTATACTCCCGTTCGGCAGATTTTTCAAGTAGAATATATTTCACCGTTTTAATGTCGGATTGTGCAATTTTGCCATATTGGTCATTGACAATCCCGAAATAAAATTGTATAATTAGAGTAGAATAAAATGAATGGAGAAATGATCGTGGCAAGGGAACATAAAGGAAAAAGCAGGCTGATCTTCGCCGATGAATATGTGGCGCTGGATATTGAGACTACGGGGCTTTCTCCTGTGTACTGCGAAATAATCGAGATAGGTGCTGTCAGGGTGGAAAAGGGTGAAGTGACCGAACAGTTTGAAGAACTTATCCGTCCCACCGAGCCGATATCCGATTTTATAACAGGCCTTACGGGTATCACCAACGAGGAGCTTGAAAGAAATGGTCGGCAGCCTGATATCGTGCTGTCGGAGTTCTCGGAGTTTATCGGAGATGCACTGCTTGTGGGGCAGAATGTTAATTTTGATATAAATTTCCTGTACGACGGCATTTTAAAGCACTGCGGACAGCCGCTCAGAAATGATTTTGCCGATACCCTCAGACTAAGCAGCAACATCTTCCCCGAGCTTTCCGACCATAAGCTGGGCACGCTGAAAAAAGCCTTCGGCATCGCCGAGGATGTGGCTCATCGGGGACTGTCCGACTGTATCGATGCTATGCGGTGCTATGAATATATGCGGGGGTTTTCCATGGAGCGGGGACTGCTTGTTCCCGAGGAAAAGGGATATTCCCTTGACAGGAAAAAGCTTAAGGCTATGCTGTCGGGAACAAAGGCAGGTGTGTGATGTTATGCAGTTTTGCAAGAAATGCGGTGTATCGGTAAACGGTGACAAGAAGTGCTGTCCGCTGTGTCAGGGCAGGCTTTCGGGCGAGGCAGAGCCTGAAAATGAACGCTATCCGCAGATACCGATGCCGAAGTATTCGCGAAATTTTATTTTGAAGTTCGTCACATTTGCGGCGATATTCATTTCGGTGGTGTCCTATGCTGTGAATCTGGTGGTCACTCCCGATTTCAAGTGGAGCGTTATCGCAGCGCTGGCAGCACTGTGTGCATGGGCTGCGACGGTGGTGGGGATAGCCTATCACAGGCGCATCATAAAGAGCATAATGTGGGAGCTGCTGCTTATCACGCCGATAACCGTGCTGTGGGACATAAACACGGGCTGGCTGAAATGGTCGGTGGATTATGTGCTGCCCTGTCTGTGCGGCGCGGCTATCATTGCCACTGCGGTGATAACGGCGGTGATGAAATATCCCCCGAGAGAGTACATGCTGTACCTGTGCGCAGAGGCGGTGTACGGGATAGTGCCCTTTGTGCTGTACATGCTGGGGATAACGACGGTGGCGCTGCCTTCGGTGATATGCTCTGCGCTGTCGGTGCTTAGCATTTCCGCGGTCATTCTGTTCATGGGAAAGAACGCGGGCAGCGAGGTCAGGCGGAAGTTTCATCTGTAATGAACATATTTCCGATGATAAAAAAGCTCTTCGGACGTCTTTCCGAAGAGCTTTTCAATCACAGCTTCCCGTTCTTTTCAAGATAATGCCTTGCATAGGAGCAGCTTGCGGTGACTTTTCCGCCCCGATTTTCTATCTCCGAGACGGCAAGGTCTACGAGCTTAGCTGCGATACCCTGTCCTCGGAGAGAATCGTCCACGAAGGTGTGGTCTATTTCGAATACTCCCTTTGTTACCTCCGGAAAGGTTATCTCCGCGATGACCTTTCCTTTTTCGTCTGCGCAGTAAATGCGGTTTGATTCGGTGATGCAGTTCATAAAAACCTCCGTTAAAAAAAGAGACGGGATATATCCTGCGGGATATGCTCCTGTCTCTTGATTTGTTTATGGAGCTAGTGGCGTGACTCGAACACGTGACCTGCGCATTACGAATGCGCTGCACTACCAACTGTGCTACACTAGCCTGT
>JBJFHQ010000111.1:0-3433 GCA_051893755.1 Oscillospiraceae bacterium | reverse complement strand
CATTCCTTCATCAGACTTCGATATACTTCTTTTTTGTAAGCTTAAGAGCGGCGGCGATAGTGCCGATCACAGAAAGTCCGCCCAGAAATGCAGCGGCGATCCATACCGCACGGATAAGTTTATTCATACAGATCAGCTCCCTTAAAAAATGTGGTTGACAACGTATAATAACAATCGATATATTTTCAAATACACATTATTATTATAACATAATAAGTTTGATTTGAAAAGACAAAAAGGATTTATCTTGTAAAATTCACAAATTAAATACAAATTGTTCATAGACGTGATTATATGCCGCAATAAAATTTCGGTAAGATGTGGTATAATTATTATGATATATGTGAAAAAAGAGCGGAGGAATAATATGAACATATCGGAAAAATGGGTGTGCGCATGGGGAAACGCTATTTCCATAGCGGAGCGCCGTCCCGAAAATTATGCTAAAAATCTTACTCTGCGCTATCCCGTGAGCATCCCCTTTGCGGGAAGGAAAATAAGACTGCACTTCGACAATTTCTGCGGCAGCGAGGACGTTATCTTAAACCGTGTCTGCGTGGCAGCGGCTGCGGGCGGAGACAATATCCTGCCTGAGACCGAAAAGCCCGTGACCTTCGGCGGAAGACCCGACGTTATCCTGCACGCAGGCGAGGACCTGTACAGCGATGAGATAGACTTCGAGGTCTTTGCGGGACAGGACGTATCAGTGTCCTTCTATCTCAAAGGCTTTACCGAGATGCGCTCGGGTGTTGTCATCACAGGACCACTGTCGCGGGGCTTTTTCGCAGTGGGGGACTGTACCTCCGATAAGGAGCTGCCCTCTGCGTCCTCGAAGGTGACAAATACCTACTATTTCCTGTCTGGTATAGATGTGCTCACCGACAGCCGCAACAAGGCGCTTATCTGCTTCGGCGACTCTATAACCGCACAGGCATGGCCCGATTATCTGCTTATCCGCACAGCCGCTCTGGGGTATGATCACCGCTCGGTGATACGCCGCGCTGCCAGCGGAACGAGGATACTTCGTCAGTACGATAACATCACCTATGATTCCTACGGACTTAAGGGCTCAATACGCTTTCCCCGTGAGATCAGGGTCTCGGGAGCAGACTGCGTGCTTATCCAGCATGGCATCAACGATATAATCCACCCCGTAGGCGTAATGGAGAACAAATTCCGTCCATGGAGCGACCTGCCCACCGCAGACGACCTTATCGAGGGCATGAGAGGCTATATAAAAACTGCCCGGGAACAGGACCTTAAGGTGTATGCGGGAACGCTGCTGCCCATATACGGCTGGCGTACCTATGCGGATTTCCGCGATGAGATACGCTGTGCCTTCAACGACTGGATACGCACCACCGATGAGATCGACGGCTGCATCGACTTTGACAAGGCTCTGCGCGACCCGGAAAATCCCGCAGCATTTGCTCCCGGGTATGACAGCGGAGATCATCTCCACCCCAGCGCAAAGGCTTACGAGCGCATGGCGGAGGAAGTGCCCGAGGAATTGTTAAAATAGTAATGCCGAATAATGACATTATCATGAACTGATATTGCAATAATTAGATATTTTCGGATTTTGGTGTATAATTTCGTAAAAGCTATTGACAAAACGGTTAAAATATGGTATCATGTATCTTGATAAGCAATAAGTGTATTCGTTTATCAGTGGCATTATATCATACATAAATTTTTTTGGAGGTAAATTTACTATGTCTATTAAAAAAATCATTGCTGCTATCGCAGCAGGTGCAATGGCACTCACAATTACTGCAGTAGGCGCATTCGCTGAGACTGTTGAGATCGACGCTGAGAACCCCGGTCAGTGGTCTTCCAGCGGCGCAGGCATCAAGAAGGCTGACCTTGAGGCTGTAGGCGGCGACGTAAGGATCGTTCTTACAGTTGAGACTCAGGATCCCTATGGTCTTGCAGATCAGTTCCTCGTAAATCCTATCGATTATGATAACGGCTGGAAGTCCCAGACAGACTTCTGCACATCCGATACAGCTGTTGCAAAGACAGATGGCTGGATCTGCGTTCCTCAGGATGCAACTACTATTGAATTCGTTCTTTCCGCAGACGCTATCCCCGAACTCGGTGATGACGGTCTCTGCTTCTCCAACTGCAACGTTCTCGTTAAGTCTGCTGAGTATGAGCTCGGCGAGGCTCAGGCTGAGATGGTTCGCGTAAGCGACGCTGACGGTAAGGCTTACTGCTTCGGCGAGTACACCGTTGAGGGTGCTGCTGAGGAGACCGCTGAAGAGCCTGCTGAAGAGACAGCAGATGAGGCTGTTGAGGAAACAGCTGATGCTCCCGCTTCCGATGATGTAACAGAGTCCGCAACAACAGGAAATGCTTCTTCCGTTGCTATCGTATCTGTAATGGCTATTGCAGCCGCTGCAGCTGTTGCTTCCAAGAAGAGCAAGTAATATAAGCTTAAACGAATACGCAGAAAACGCCTTGAGGATATTCCTCGGGGCGTTTTTTTGAAAGGAAATCATATGATATTACAGATAGCTGCGGGAGCAGTGTTCGCAGTCACCATACTTTTGGCGGCAAAGGATATCCCTCCGAAAACAAGGCTCTCGGCAATTATCGCAGGAGCTGTGCTTGCTGCGGCGGATATTTTCATGCTCACCCGCTTTTCCGCTGCTTCGGGGGAGTATGAAGAGCTTATCCTGTTTCTGAATGAGAACAAGCAAGCTTCGGTGGATATGCTGCCCGCTTTTCTCACAACATTTGCGGCGGGAGTCCATAACGTTATCATAGGAGCGGCACAGCTTCTGCAGAGTGCGAACGCAGCTGTCCACAGCTTTTTTGACAGTGCATCGGATATCGCCGCATTCGGAGCAGCTGCGCTTATCCTGTCGGAGGCGTACATGATAATCGTCCCCGATAAGGAGGATACCGACTCGGAGAGTGTAGGTCCGGCAAAGGCGATAGGTATGATAGTTCTCGACCTGTTCTCGGACAGCTTTTTCATGGCGCCTGCTGCAGCTGTGATAGTATACGGCTTCTGTTGCCTGCTTGATATAGAATATGCTGCCGTGATATGCACAGCTTTGTGGGTGCTGTCGTATATCCCGATCATCGGGCAGGCAGGGGGGATAATTCTCGGAGCATGTATCCTTATTGCGGCATGTCATCCTGTATGGGGAATAGCTTTTGGTGTATTTTCCGCAGTGGTGTATATACTGCTGAATAACGGAAAGAATATCATCGCAGGACTTCTTGAAGTCAAGGAACAGGAAAAAACAGAGGAAAGCTGACGCAAACATGTCGGCGCAAACATAATGATTCACCAAATCCGCATATAATGTACAAAATACATTATATCGGAGTTGATAGTTTTGTCGTTGTGCCGCTTCAATGCAGATGTAAAGGAAAGGTCTGTAATTTTAGGGGAATATATAGTCGAGCATAGGTCCAC
>JBJFHQ010000110.1:0-15735 GCA_051893755.1 Oscillospiraceae bacterium | reverse complement strand
CTTATGTAGGTTATCTTCCAGCTTGAAGGCTCCACTCCGTAGCAGACCAGACGCTGGTTTTCAAGCATTGCTTCGGTATAGAAATTGGCGTTATCCAGCTTCACCGAGCTGCGGAATTTCAGCAGATAGACCGACAGCATCTTTGTAAGGGTGCATAGTGCGTTTATCACGGAATCGGGCCATTCCCTGCAGTTATTGATAAGCTCATAGCTTATCAAGCCCGCCAGGTCGTTTCCGTCAAAAAGCGGACATCTGACCGCTCCCTTGATCTTGTATTTTTCCATAACAGCCTTGCGGTTGGATGTAATATTCTTATCATCGCAGGATATCGAATAATACCCGTTGTTTCGGAAATATTCCTCAAGAACAGGCCATCTCTCCGTATAAAAGCTCACAAAGCTGTCGTCGTCATAGGATAATACTCCCCTTCTCCAGCAGTGACTTATCCCGACCTTTCCGGACAGATTTTTCTCAATGATTATTATATTGTCGATATTGTAATACTTTCCGATCTCGGGGAAAATATATTTTATCGCCTCATCGGGCTCTGAGCATTTGCTGAACATGTCAAACGCAAAATCATAAAGCTTCTTCTCACTTCCGCTCAGAAGCTTCACCGAAAGCGTCTGTTCGGAAGAGTAGTCCTTTAATGCGGAAAAGCCCTTAGCTTCGCTGCTGTCCAGCTTTTCCGAATATACAGTCACCTTTCCTCTGCCATGGGATTTTGCATTATACAGCGCAGCATCCGCGCGACGCATGAGCTCGTCGAAGCTCATTTCATTATTGCAGCATGCAGCGCCTGCCGTAACATGGAAATCACCGCCCCGCGGAAATCTGAATTCATTGTAGCGCTTATGGACGAGCTCAAAAAAATTCTCTATTTCGGTATTATCCGCAACGTATTTCCAGACGGCAAATTCATCGCCGCTTATTCTGTAGATAATATCATTCTGCGAAGAGCAGCCTGTCAGCATATTTGAAAAGGTTTCAAGAACAAAATCTCCATACAGTCTTCCCCAGCTGTCGTTTATTTCAGCAAAGCCGTCCAGATCGAATATTATCAGAGCAGCCTTCCTTGAAGGAGAAATTTTCCTCAGACTTTCGGTCACTGCCTGTTCTCCGCTCTCACGGGACATAAGTCCCGTAACGGAATCTCTTGCTTCCGATTTTTCGGATATCCCGGAATGCTTGTCGGAGACATCTGCGGTGATACCTGTGACCTTGACAGGTCTGCCCGCATCGTCGCATACAGACATTGCTTCAAAATGCAGCCAGCGGTATTCATAATCATCGTTGTACATTCTTAACTCGCAGGATATTTTCGGCTCTCCTCTGTCCATACGGCTGCACATATCATTAAATACAGGGATATCGTCCGCACATATCGTACCCCACTTTAAGAAAGTATCGTGAAAATTACTGATAGGTTCAAGATCTTCGCTGAATTTTCCTGCAAGCTTCTTGAACTGATACAATATTTTTGAGTCGATATCATATTCCCATATCCCGAAATCAATAAAATCCGAGGCGATCGTGAAGCGGGTCTTTTCCGCCGCAAGCTTAATAGAAAGTTCATTTATCTTCCTTTCCAGCTCCCCAGGATTATTTTCGTTTCCCGAAAATGTATTTCCCATTAAGATCCTCCTCTGCTATATACACAGACATAAGTACCCATATTTTAATTTTATTATATCATACATTTCAAATCCTGTCAATAGTTTGCAATATTAATAACATTCTTTTACAGAATTGATTGGTCTATTTGACGAAAATTATTATTTTTGATAAAAATATAAAATAACAGTTGCAGTAAAAACAAATATGTGTTATAATAGAAGTGATAATACATTCAAATCGGCAATATAATTATTGTAGAAAATATATTCAGCATGTGTTACCAAAAAAAACAAAGGAATGATTTTGTTATGTCAAAACTTAAAATTGCGGTCATTTTCGGTGGTGTGTCATCGGAGCATGATATTTCACTGATCTCCGCTACAAACGTTATCCAGAACCTTTCCCCCGAAAAGTACGAGATAATCCCCGTGGGAATCACCAAAAAGGGCAGATGGCTCTACTACCCCGGTGAGGTCGTTAACATCGCTTCGGGCAAGTGGGATTCTCACCCCGACTGCGTGCCCTGCGCTATTCTTCCCGACAGCATGTACAAGGGTATCGTCAAAATAGAGGGCGATGAGATATCTACAGTTAAGGTGGATGCGGTATTCCCCGTGCTCCACGGAAAAAACGGCGAGGACGGCACCATTCAGGGTCTGCTGGATATGTCCCAGATACCCTATGTAGGCTGCGGCTGTCTTGCCTCTGCCTGCTGCATGGATAAATCCTTCACCCACATGATACTGGACCAGAACGGCATTAGGACCGCCAAGTACCGCGTTATCAATCAGAGCGATATCAGCAGCGCCGACAAGATATGCGCAGAAATAGCTTCCGAGCTGGGATTCCCTATATTCGTAAAGCCTGCCCGCAGCGGCTCCTCTATGGGAGTGAACAAGGCCTCCGATCTCGACGACCTTATCAACGCAGTCAAGCTGGCTTTCGCACACGACAGCAAGGTCATCTGCGAGGAATTCATAGACGGACGTGAGCTTGAATGTGCAGTTCTCGGCTCGGATTCTCCCTTTGCATCACAGGTGGGCGAGATACTTCCCTGCAACGATTTCTACGATTACGACGCCAAGTACATAATGGGCACATCGGGTCGTGATATCCCCGCAAATATCCCCGAAGAAGCCTCAAAGGAAATAAGAGAAACTGCGGTAAAGGCCTTCAAGGCTCTTAACTGCTCCGGACTTTCAAGAGTGGATTTCTTCCTGCGCAGGGACGGCGCCGTTATCCTCAACGAGATCAACACTCTCCCCGGATTTACGCCTATCAGCATGTACCCCAAGCTTATGGAGGATATGGGCATATCCTACTCCGAGCTGCTGGACCGTCTTATTTCACTGGCACTTGAAAAATAACACTTATTCTTAAAAAGGTGGAATTATTTTAATGAATGATCAGGCAATCGGCATCTTCGATTCTGGTATCGGCGGACTTACCTGCGTGAGGGAAATGAACAGACTTCTTCCTCATGAGAACATCGTTTATTTCGGCGATACTGCAAGGATCCCCTACGGCACCAGAAGCAGAGAGACCATTGAAATATACGCATCGCAGGACATCGACTTCATACGCTCTCATAATGTGAAGCTCATTATTGCTGCATGCGGCACCGTTTCCTCCGTTATGGGCAGCACAAAAAATGTGGGCGGGATCCCCTTTTCGGGAGTTGTTATCCCCGCTGTTCAGGCAGCCTGCGCTGCTACCTCAAACGGACGTATCGGCGTTATCGGAACTCCCGCGACCATAAAATCGGGAGCCTACGGCAAGGCTATCAGGACCATTCGTCAGGACTGCGCCGTTTTTGGAAATTCCTGTCCGCTGTTTGTGACTATGGCGGAAAACGGCATAACCTCCAAGGACGATGTGGTCGTTAAGGAAATGGTAAAGCGCTATCTTGAGCCTATCAAGAAAGAAAATGTGGATACCCTTATTCTGGGCTGCACTCATTATCCTATGTTTTCCGAGGCAATATCGGAATTTATGGGCGATAACGTGACTCTCATATCTTCGGGAGCGGAGGCAGCCAAGTATGCGCAAAGTATACTTACCATGAAAAATATGCTCTGTGACAGTGAGGAACAGGGAAAAAATCTTTTCTACTCCTCCGACAGCCCCGAGCTTTTTGAGGAAAACGCAAAAATGTTCTTGGGTGAGGGTCTCTGCGGAAATATCCGTCAGGTCACTACCGAGGAAATGCTCAGGATAGGCAATTCACTTACAAAGTAAACAAAGGAAGAACACTGAATGAACTCAGGAAACAGTAAAATCAATAATGCACTGATAAATCTGAAAAGTATCCAGACAGCAGATGACGAAAAGTCCGAGATAGAGCTTGTCACCGAGGGCATACTAAGACCGATAAGCGGCGGCTTTGAAATTGAATATGATGAATCCGAGACCACAGGCTATGAAAACTCCACTACCGTTATCACCTGTCTCGGTAATAGCTTTGCTTCTCTTACAAGAAGCGGCTCGGCATCCTCGGAGCTTGTCCTCGAGATCGGCAAAAAGCATCACTGCTATTACGAGACCCCATTCGGCTCAATGATGGTGGGCATTTTTACTAAGGCTATCGAAAACACTCTCACCGAAAACGGCGGAGAGCTGCTTCTGAAATATACGATCGATGTAAACTCGGCGTATGTATCGGATAATGAGGTCTTTCTGTCCATCGAAAAAAGATAATAATATAAAGGAATGATAAAAATGACAACTGTAAACCCTGTAGAGCTTGCCTCCGAAGAGATAAAAGGGCTTGTAAAAGGCGCTCTTGACAAGATAATCAGCGAAACTTCCGCAGGCGGAGAAGCTCCCGTTCTGCCTCAGTTCAACGTTGAGATCCCCGCAGACAAGTCCCACGGAGATTTTGCCACTAATGCAGCTCTTGCATCCGCAAAGGCTCTGCGCTCAAATCCGCGAAAGATCGCCGAGCAGATCTGCGAAAATATCAGCCTTGAAGGCACCTCCTTCGACAAGGTCGAGATCGCAGGTCCCGGATTTATAAACTTTTTCCTCTCCCCCGACTGGTTCGGCAAGGTCGTGCTTACCGTCATCGAGCAGAACACACGCTTTGGAAGAACAGACTTCGGCAAGGGCAAAAAGATTCTGCTGGAATTTGTTTCCGCAAATCCTACGGGACCCATGCACATCGGAAATGCACGAGGCGGCGCTATCGGCGACTGTCTGGCTTCGGTGCTTGAATGTGCGGGATATAACGTCTGCCGCGAGTTCTACATCAACGACGCAGGCAATCAGGTGGATAAGTTCGGAAAATCTCTGGAGCTTCGCTACATGCAGCTGAATGACCCCGCAAACGCAGAGTTTGTGAAGTCCTTCGACAGCGACGAGGAGCTCTGCCATGCAATATTCGAGGACACCGAGCGCTTCCCCATGCCCGAAAATGTGTACCTCGGCGCGGATATCATCGAGCACGCAAAGAAATTCACCGACATCAACGGCAACAAATACTATACCTCAACCGAGGAGGAGCGCCGCAAGGCACTGGTAGATTATGCGCTGCCTATAAACATCAAGAATCTGGAGCTTGACTTGGGCAAGTACCGCATCATCTATGATAACTGGTTCCACGAAAGCACCCTCCACAATGACGGTTCCGTTGAACGTATCATCGAGAAGCTGAAAGCAAGCGGCTACACCTACGAGCAGGAAGGCGCGCTGTGGTTCAAGTCCACCGAGCTGGGCGACGACAAGGACAGAGTGCTTGTCCGTGCAAACGGCGTTCCCACGTATTTTGTCCCCGATATCGCATACCATTACAACAAGCTTGCCGAGCGCAATTTCGACACCGCGATAGATATTCTCGGAGCAGATCACCACGGATATATCCCCCGCATGAAGGCAGCTATGAAGGCTCTCGGCGTGGACGAGAACCGCCTCGATATGGTCATCATGCAGATGGTCAGCCTTATCGACAAGGAGGGCAAGCCTATCAAGCAGTCAAAGCGTTCAGGCAAGGCGATCTCCCTTGTTACGCTGCTTGACGAAATTCCCATAGATGCAGCCCGCTTCTTCTTCAACTTAAGAGAAGCTAACTCACAGTTTGAATTTGACCTTGACCTTGCGGTAGAGCAGTCCTCGCAGAATCCCGTTTACTATGTTCAGTACGCTCATGCGAGAATTTGTTCGATACTCCGCAACATGAAGGGCAAGGGAATATTCATTGATTACGATAACACGGCTGTTACGGAAAAGCTCACCGCTCCCGAGGAGATCGAGCTTATTCGTCAGCTGGCAGTGCTTCCGAATACGGTAAACTCCGCAGCAAGAGACTATGACCCATCAAAGCTCACTCACTATGCAGTCGATCTTGCTTCGCTGTTCCACAAGTTCTACGACAAATGCCACATATTAGGCGAGGAAGAGGACATCATGCAGGCAAGACTTATGCTTGTCACAGCTGTCAAAACTGCACTTGAAAATGTGCTGAATATGCTGAAAATAAACTGTCCCGAAAAGATGTAAAAAACTAATGCGTATACGTCCGATTTTGAACGTATACGCATTTTTTGTATTACATCAATTTTTCCCAAACAGCTATTCCTTGATGTGCTCATAGCCCTGGTCGATCATTGAATGTACATGATCGTCTGCCAGCGAGTAGTAGACCGTTTTGCCGTCTCTGCGGAATTTTACCAGCCTGTTCTGTTTGAGCACCTTAAGCTGATGTGAGATCGCGCTCTGGGTCATGTTCAGCAGGCTTGCGATGTCGCAGACACACATCTCGCTTTCAAAAAGCACGAACAGTATCTTTATCCTGGTGGGATCGCCGAACACCTTGAACAGCTCGCTAAGATCGTACAGGTCGGATTCATCGGGCATGGATTTTTTTATCCTGTTGATTATATCGGGATGTGGCGATTCACAGTCGCATCTCTCGATCTCGGTATCGTCAAATCTCATAATGAACTCCTTTCTTATCTCAGTATTTCAAACAGTAAAAATATCTGAATATCAGCTTATCTTTGCCGTTAAGCGTATCATATATATTATTGCCGAATTTTACGGCAAGTCTCACCGCATTTTCAGCAGTTTCCTGATCGGGCGCATTTCCGCCGAATTTTGACTTCAAGGCAGCATTCAGAATGACTTCCGCGCTCCCCTTTTCAAGCTCGGGTATCATTTCCTCCGCACAGGCTCCGAATTCCTCGTAGCTCTGATCCCGCCGCTTGGTGACCTTCTTATATGCGCACAGGCTAAGGAAATATTTTCCCGCAGCATATGCCTTGTTTTTGCTGCTCTTTCCGCCGAAACGCTTTCTTCTTGTTGATGTGATATTATGAGATCTGATTGCAAAGAACAGCGTCACCGCCAGCAGAACAGACACAACAATAATTATAGGCGTAAAATTGATATGATGCTTTACTTCGGGTATCTCTTCGGAGACTTCTTCCTCCTCGGGAGGTTCAAACTCGTCCGATGTTTCCTCGGAAATATCTTCGGGCTCGTCAATATCAAGCTCATCGGTGACCTCTGTTTCGGACAGCTCCGTTTCCGTGGGAGCCTCTGTTTCTTCAGTGACCGTTTCAGTCTGTGTTTCAGTTTCGGGCATCTGCTGGATATTCTGAACAGGAGCTTCACTCTCCTGTGCGCCTTTCTTTGAACCGCCAGACGAAATGACCTCCTCATATCCCGGCGTGACCTCATAGGGGAACCAGCCGTAACCGTCCAGATATACCTCTATCCAAGCATGAGCTCTGTCGTCCTTAAGCTCCACTGTGACCGTTTCGCCGATATCGGCGTCCTCGGGGAAATCCTCGGGCTTGATGACATACCCTTCCGCATACCTTGTCGGGATACCCCTGTATCTGCACATCAGAGCCGCCGCAGTTGCAAAGTGCGAACATGAGCCCCGCCTGTTTTCGGTGAGAAAATACTGGGCAAAATCCTTTCCGAAGGGCAGACGTCCCGCCGATAGGTCATACTCACAGTTTGACGAAAGCCAGTGCTTAATGCCCGTAAGCTCGGAATTAAGGTCCAGCACAGGATTTTCGCCGTAAATATACTCTGCGGCAGTAAAAGTATCGGGAATGTCAAGGTAGGTATCATATACGAATCTGCGGTATTTTTCCTCGTCGCGGCAAAGCTTCTCCGAGGTATCATATGACTGATATCTGTCAGCAAAGAAGCTGCTTCGGAGAAAAACATACCTTTTCGATGCAGACAAAGCATATGCTTCTGCCATGAGCTCCTTTACGGGCTCAGCCTTATCCGATTCGACAGCTATCCCTCCCGAAGAAGCAGGAGTGATAAAATACGGCAGATATGAAAAACGTCTGTTTGCACCCACATTTTCCACGGTTATGCTGTTTACGGCAGTGCTTTCGCCTGTTATTTCAAAGTATTCCTCAAGGGAGTATCCGTCCATGAACGACGGAGTCAGATACATTGTATCAAATTCCGAAACAAGCTTGTCCTGTTCATCGAGAGCGTCTCCCGACAACTCCTTCCAGCTGTTTCCCGTATATTCTGTGCCCACAAATCCTTTCAGATATACATTGTCCGCAGATTTCGGCATCGTAACGGTCAGCATGACTTCGTCGGTAAACTCAATATCGTCCGAACGCCCCAGCTTTCCGTGATTGATAGCGCCATTCATCTCGTTATTTATAGGATTCAGCGCAGATACATCGTTAATGAACTTATCCCATGAGATATTTCTCACGTAATTGCTCATATCATGACGAAGATTTTTCAGCTTCTCGGGTCTTTCATAGCCCGACAGTCCTATCGCCGCGGCAGCCCCACCGAAGCAGAGCATGAACAGCGCCGCACAGCATGCCGCCGATTGTCCCGATGATCTGGCATATGTCGGCAGGAGCCTGCTCCTTCCCGAAACGGGAAATTCGGATATTTCGGCAGCTGCAGAGCCTGCCCAGCAGATAATGACAAACGCCGCATATATGTAATCGGGAACAAGTCCGAAATACAGCACGGCTTCAAGCAGCGGAAATGTTGCGGCAAACACAACGACCACAGATGTTCGGTAGATCATAAAAAGACCCACTGTGAGCGCAATAATAAGAGTTATTATCACAATGAACACCAGCGCGCCGTGCAGCTTTTCATCACTGCCGAAATCGGATATATCATAGAAATTTACATCCTGAAATGCCACGCTCATGCGTGAATAATAGTTATTGAACAGATATTGAAAGCCCAGAGCACATGCTTCGCGAAGCTTTAATGCAGCTGCGGCAGTGATCACATACGCAGCGCTTATGATAAGACTTCCCGCTTTCTTGAAAAACGACGCTGCCAGACAGCACAATACTCCCGCAGCAGCAGCCGCGATCACAGGGAGTACTCCGAATTCGGACTGCGTGGCTGAGAGAAAGCACATTACCGAGCCTATACTGCCCAGCAGTGCAAGTACAGTTCTGAACAGTCTTACTGCAAGCCCTGTTTTTTCGCTGCCGTCTATGTGCAGTCCCACTGTAAAACCTACGCTGTTATCGGAAATATTCTGTTTTGCGCTGCGTTTCGTTTTATTACTCATAGCTATCCTTGTAAAATCACTCATGCGGCGAATATATGACTACCGCTTCTCTTGCGCCGAATTTCTTTATAGCTTCATTCAGCTGAGCCTTGTCATCCGACGCAGTAACATATACTATTTTGTCGTATCTTTTATTCTTGCTGTTTTCAATTATTGAATCCATGCTGCGGAAATTTCCGTATATTCCGGAAATACACTCTGAAAAGCCATCGGTGACCGAAATATTTTCCAGAAGCGTACCATCGGCTCTGAAGCTGTCGAACATTATCTCATGACTGCACATGGTCTCCGCAGCGGTGTAGAATAGCTCGTACAATTTATCTGCAGTCACAGGGCTTCCTTCAGCGGAGTATATATCCAGAAGCAGCAGATAAACAGGCTCGCTCTTCGAGGAGCTGTCACGGACGATAAGCTCGTCGCCTGTTTTTCCGCTTAGCTTCCATGCGATGCGGTTAAGCTTATCTCCGTCACGGTATTCCCGAAGCTCGTCATACTCCTGTCTGTTGAAGCTCACTGCGCCGAGATTTGCCTCTCCGCTGACATTTTCCTTGACTGAAAGCTGTGCCAGAACACTCGGTTCCAACGAAGCATCGCCGTTCGGAACAAAGTCGGTATATACAAAAGAAAGATCGGCGCTTTTTATCTTAACGGAAAACAGATGCAGAAAATCATATATTCTGATCTGTTCCGCGGAGCATTCCACTCTGCAGCAGTGATCCGAGCGCAGCTTAATGGTAAGAGTCTGTTTTCCCATAGCAGGAACAGGCACAGTGATCTGCTGGCGCTGTTCATCTCCAAAGGGAACATATCTGCAGACAATGGTCATTTTAGCCGCAGACACCGGAAAAACTGAGGTGTTTTTCAGAATAAAAGCAGCTTCTGCATTTTCTCCCTTTGCTGTCTGAGGATTAAGGGGGACCATTTCAATTTTGATCTTTCTTTTCTCGTACAGAAGAGCTATCAGCAGGACCAGCGGAAAAACAGCAGCTGCTATCAGAATGATCAGAGAAAGATCATCGTTATACAGAATAAAAAAGAATACAAGTACGATCAGAATGACCGGATATAAAAACTTCATGATCAAAGCTTAGGCACCCGAACGGAGGTAACGGCATTTTTAAGCGCCGACTCCGCATCGGAGATGTTTTTTGAATGTGAACTCAGGACCAGACGATGTGCCGCCGTTGAGGGCAGTATGTAATCCACATCATCGGGAATTACATAATCACGTCCTTTTAGCACAGCAGTAGCTTTCGCCATAGCTGATATTGCAATTGCTCCTCTTGTTGAGATACCGAGCTCAATTTCGGAAGAGCTTCTTGTTGCGGCGGCAATGTCCGCAATATATCTGTATACCCTGTCGTCAGCATAGACGTTGGCAGTCATTTTCTGAATGGACAGCAGCTCCGCCGCGGTTATCACAGGACGGATATCGTTTATATCGGCAGCAGACCGCTTGTTTTTCAGTATCTGCGCCTCGCTTGCAGGATCGGGATAGCCTATCGAAAGACGTACCATAAAACGGTCCAGCTGCGATTCGGGAAGAAGCTGTGTTCCCGCAGAACCAACGGGATTCTGCGTCGCAATAACGATATACGGCTCAGGAAGATGATGAGTAACTCCGTCAACAGTGACAGCATGCTCCTCCATTGCCTCCAGAAGCGCAGACTGTGTGCGGCTCGAAGTACGGTTTATCTCATCGGCAAGGAAAAGGTTGCATACTGCAGCTCCGCTGTGATATTCAAAAGCTCCCGTAGAGCGGTTCATAGCCGTAAAGCCTGTTACGTCAGAGGGCATAACATCCGCGGTAAACTGCATTCTGCGGCATTCCAGCGACATCGCACGGGAAAAAGCCACCGCAAGAGTAGTTTTGCCCACTCCCGGCATATCCTCCAGAAGAATATGACCTCCCGCAATAATTGCGAGGATCGCTTTTATAATGACCTCGTCCTTTCCGACGATAACTTTTTTCACTTCGTTGATTATCTCTCTGACAGCCGGAAGAACGTGTGCAGGCGTATTATCCAAAATTCATACCACCTTTGTTTTTTCATAAAAAGCAGCTGCGCTTCTGTCGCATACAGACGCGCATCCGTTAAAAAATATACCTCCGAAAACGGAGGTATATTGAAAAATCAATGATTTTTCAAATATCGGTCGGATATCAGCTCATTGCAAGAACTGCCATATCGCCGTTGGTATTAAAGCCGCGCTTATTCAAGGAATCAATGGTAACTCTGACAAGACCGTTATTTACGGCTCTGAGAGACTCATCAAGAGCGCACACTGCTTCTACAAAGCCCTCGTCATTGTTTTCCTCGGTAACATAAACTGTAAGGAGTACCTTAAGGGTATTGAAAAGGATATTAAAGAATGCAAAATTATCCCACATGCTCTTTGAAAAATCGGAGAAGGGCATGTTCATCGACCAGATAAAGCCGATCATTACATTTTCAAGATAATACTCTCTGCTTTCTTCCTTACTGCCCTGCTTGAGGTAGCTCTCATAGAACCAGTGCTTCATTTCGAGATACTTGTCCTTAAAGGAATCAAATGCACGTGAGGACAGGTCGGAGCCGTCCTTGGCATAGCCCAGTCTTTCAAGGAACTTCTCCTTGACAGGCTTGAACTTAGGAGTCTCGGGAAGGCTGTTTATCATGGAAACAGCGTCGATGCAGCTGAATGCAAAATTAGGAGTAATGCTCTTAAAATACTCTATCACATCGCTTCTGTCGGTATGATTAAAGAAGGAACCGACAAACTTGGGGACATCGCTGTCCTTGCCCTGATCGATCATATTCTGCATTGTCTTGACTGCAAAATTCATAAGCAGGAATCTTTTCTCGATCGAATAATTCCTGTCCTGGATGCAGTTCATGAGAATAGATCTTCCGGACGAATAATGCTGAAGCTGAGGATTATTTTTTACAAGCTCCTGTCCCTGCTTAATGTACTTTGATGCCGACTTTTCGTCAAGCTTCTTAGCCTGGAAAAGCATAGGCGCATCGTCCTCAATAAGAGTTCTTACGACCTCCTCCTGCATAAGAGGGAATGAATACTCAACAGCTGCGGGAGTTACGGTAACAGTATATTTAAGTCCCTCAGACTTAGGGTTGTTCTTGTCTGTAAGCTTATTAAAATATACAGGTGATATAATTGAAAAATCCATTTTTAAATTCCTCCGATAATTTACTTGAACATAAGTTTATTATAACACATAAAAATCCAAAATGCAAACATTTTTCTGAAATTTTTTAAGAATTTGTTATTCCGTAGGATAAGAGCATGATACTATCGCCCAAATGTACATTTTCCACAATGATATTGCTGTGCTTAACAGTCAGATCGTAGTGACTGAAATTCCAGAATGCCTTTATCCCCAGCTTTACAAGCATGTCGGCAATATCCTGAGCGGCAGTTTTCGGAATACACAGGATAGCGATCACAGGATTATTCGCCTCAGCAAAGCTTTGGATATCCGATATATCCCTGATCTCAAGCCCTGCGGCAGTATCTCCCACCTTTGCCTTGTCGCTGTCAAATATTCCTATAAGATCGCAGCCGTACTCGGAAAAATTCATATGAGTAGCGATCGCTCTTCCAAGATTTCCCGCGCCGATAAGAATTGTTTTATATCCCCTGTCAACGCCAAGTATCTTGCCTATCTCCTCCCTGAGCTCTACCAGATTATACCCGTAGCCCTGCTGGCCGAAGCCGCCGAAGCAGTTGAGATCCTGTCTTATCTGCGATGCGGTAAGGGACATTCTCTTAGCAAGATCTGCCGATGAAATGCGGACCGTGCCCTCCTTGATAAGCTCGCCGATAAAGCGGTAGTACCGAGGAAGTCTTTTTATTACCGAAACCGAGATTTCTCCTTTTTTTGCCATTTGCAGTATCGTTCCTTTCTATGTGCAGTGCAGCCCTTATGCACTGCAGAGCATACGATATAAAAATCATATGCTCTGCACAGAACAAAGGCTGCCGAAGCATAGCATATATACTGTAAAACAAATCGCTTTACAGTATATATGCCGCCGCGGAGCTGTAAAGAATCATTCTTTACATATGGTATATTACTTATTCAAAGCAGCCTTAAGTCTTTCATTTACCTCAACGAGGAATGTTTCCGTATCAACAGTCTTCTTGTTTTCCAGAGTGGAGAGAGCAGCTAAGTCGCCTGTCATTACGCCCTCTTCGATCGTCTGAATAGTTGCCTTTTCAAGACAGTATGCAAAATTTATAAGCTCGGGAAGGCTGTCCAGCTCGCCTCTCTTGCGGAGAGCTCCTGTCCATGCAAACAGTGTAGCTACAGAGTTTGTGGAGGTCTTTTCGCCCTTGAGGTACTTGTAGTAGTGGCGCTGAACTGTTCCGTGAGCAGCCTCGTACTCATAGATGCCCTCGGGAGATACCAGAACAGAGGTCATCATTGCAAGGCTTCCGTAAGCTGTTGCTACCATGTCAGACATAACATCGCCGTCGTAGTTCTTGCATGCCCAGATATAGCCGCCGTTGGAGCGAACAACTCTTGCAACTGCGTCGTCGATGAGGGTGTAGAAATACTCGATTCCGGCAGCCTCGAACTTCTCCTTGTATTCCTTCTCGTATATCTCTGCGAAGATATCCTTGAAGCGGTGGTCGTACTTCTTGGAGATCGTATCCTTTGTGGCAAACCATACGTCCTGCTTTGTATCAAGAGCAAAGTTGAAGCAGCTTCTTGCAAAGCTTTCAATGGACTTGTCCTTGTTGTGAAGGCCCTGAATAATTCCTGCGCTGTCCTTGAAATCGTAGATCAGGGAGCGTGTCTCATTGCCGTCCTTGTCGGTGCATACCAGCTCGCACTTGGAATCCTGAGGAACCTGCATCTCGGTGTTCTTGTAAACATCGCCGTATGCGTGACGTGCAATGGTGATAGGCTTAGTCCATGTGGGAATATAGGGAGTGATGCCCTTAACGATTATAGGTGTACGGAAAACGGTGCCGTCAAGGATAGCACGGATAGTTCCGTTGGGAGACTTCCACATTTCCTTGAGGTTGTACTCGGTCATTCTTGCTGCATTGGGAGTGATAGTCGCGCACTTTACGGCAACGCCGTACTTCTTGGTAGCCTCGGCAGAGTCGATAGTCACCTGATCGTTGGTCTCGTTTCTGTATTCAAGACCCAGATCGTAGTAATCGGTCTTTAAGTCTATGTAGGGAATGAGCAGGATATCCTTGATCATTTTCCAGATGATCCTGGTCATCTCGTCTCCGTCCATTTCAACAAGGGGAGTTTTCATTTGAATTTTATCAGCCATTGTAAAGACCTCCTATATAAAATAATATTTGATAAATCCTAAGATCAACATGTGCAGAGGGTAGAAAATGTAAAAGAACCATTTGTCCGCCTTTTCTCCGAGGATTTTCCCACGCTTTCCGTTATAGAAATGCAGCGGGATAAGTGCCAGCAGAACGCCGTATTGGAACATGTCTGCGAATTCAAAGCCGCAATAAGCCAGATATGCTCCCACCATTATCACAGATGATACCGCAAAAGCTGCCGCCTGATCTTTGAAGCTTCCCCTGTACCTGTCAAACAGAACAGCCCAGATAACAGGGAAAAACATCCAGTCGCCGATCAGTGCCGCAATGCACAGCAGAATAACGATCATGCATTTGACGGCATCATGCAGTTTTTCGGAATGCACAGTTTTCAGCGCAAGGACTGCAAGGCAAAGAGTGTAGATAACTCCCTGACGCGGAAGGTAGTCTATAAGGCCCAGACCCTTGCCTGTCACATGATAAAATGTGCCATACTCCATGTAAATGTATGGAAAATATGATATGACCGCAAAAACTCCCAGGCGCAGCAGATATTTATTCGCATTTTTTGTATAATAAAAACCTTCTGCGATAAAGAATGTCATAACAGGTGCTGTTATCCTGCCGATGATGTGCATGATCTCACCAAGGGGTGAATAGGTATCCACAAAACACCATGCTATGTGGTCTGTGAGCATTGCAAGCACAGCTATATATTTGACTGCACATGCAGAAAGTCCGTCTGTTTTGCTGCGTAAGCAAGGGGTATCGTCCATCTGTCTGCCCTTTCGGAAAATCATTTTTTTCTGTCCGAGTATATAATTATCGGAACCGCCGCACCCACGATCATCCCGCAGATGAGAAACTGCCACAGAAAGCCGCTTACGGCTCCTGCCAAAAGCCCGAGAATGAAGCCCGCCGAAAGGCTGAGCGCATATACGTACCTGACCTTTTCTGCGGCTGCCTCTTCTCTGTCCCGCTCTTCCTTCATACGAAGCAGATTTTCCTCGTCCTCGTCGTCCTCAACGGATGATCTCTTCAGCAGATCGCAGGGAAATTCTCCGCATTTACCGCAGGAATCAATGCTCTTTGAAAGGCAGCATATGCGAATATCGCAGTCTCCGCCTTCCGCTCTGCACCCGCGGCAGCCGGGAGCTTTTTCCTCTTCCCTTCTGATGTTTTCGCCGATGAAATACTCGCACTCACGGCAGTTCACACCGCAGAAGCTATACAACGGCGGAAGCTCTTCGGGAGGATTTTCCTCGTCCATGCGAGCCTGTTCCGCATTTCGG
>JBJFHQ010000109.1:0-3443 GCA_051893755.1 Oscillospiraceae bacterium | reverse complement strand
ACCGAGTGGAGCTTATGTACGAGAGCATTTCTTTTCAGCATGCGGCTCACTGCCAGCGCAAGGGCAATTGTCACTGTTGCGGGAAGTCCCTCGGGAATGGCTGCTATGGCAATGGTAATGCCCGTCATCAGCATATCGAAAACAGGCTCCCCACGTAGGATACCCGCACCTGCCACGATGATGCAGACTGCTATGCAGATGACAGCCACGATTTTGCCAAGCTCCGCAAGGCGCTTTTGCAGGGGAGTTTCCTCCTGCTCAATGTCGGTGAGCATGCCGGATATTTTTCCCATCTGAGCGGCAGTTCCCGTGGCGATGACCCTTGCCTCGGCGGAGCCCTTGGTGATTATCGTTCCGCTGTAGATAACGTCCTGTCTGCCGATGCGATTGTCGGTGTCGGTCATGTCGCCCTCTTTTTTGGCAGCGGGAAGAGATTCGCCTGTGAGCACGCTTTCATCGGCGCAAAGCTCTCTTGCCTTGATAAGAACTGCGTCGGCAGGGACCTTGTCGCCTGCTTCCACAAGTATTACATCGTCGGGCACGACCTCCGACGAGGGGATAGTCACAAGATGGCCGTCACGGTATACCTTTGCATTGGGAGCGGTCATATTTGCAAGGGCAAGGAGAGTTTTTTCGGTGCGGTATTCCTGAACGAAGCCGAGTATGGCGTTTATGGTGACGATAACGACGATAGTTATCCCGTCGGCGGTCTCTCCCAGCAGAAAGGATATGACCGTCGCCACAAGCAGGATAATTACCATGACATCGCGGAATTGTCCCAGAAATATCTTCAGCGGCTTAGCCTTTTTCGAGGAGGCAAGGACGTTTTTTCCGTATTTTGTCATACGCTCCTCCGCCTGCCGTGACGACAGCCCCTTGTTGTTTTCGGAGAGCTTTTCCTCGCTTATTTCGCAGTCGAGCAGATTTTTGCAGTTCATATGATTTTCCTCCATAGCTTTTAGCCCTTTTTGATTACTTGTCCGTATATAATATGAGAGATAAGCTTTTTTTATTCCTCGCCACAAAAAGCCTGTGTTTGGCTGCGTTTCGTCAATATACATAATTATCGGCGTACATTTTTGATAAATAAGGATAAATCGCCAAAATCAAAAAAATAGCTTAACATTTGCGGGAAATTGTGTTATAATATAAATTGTATAACTTTAACCGGATTTTGCGCTGATTTTATGAACGGAGGATGCGTTGATTTGAATAATAAAGAAAAGAAAACCGCGGATACATACACCGACGAGGTCCCCAAGAAGAAAAAGAAGAAAAAGAAAAAGTCCAACCCCGTGAAGAAGACCTTCGCGGTCATCGGAACTACTCTGCTTTCACTGGTGCTTATCGTGCTTATAACGGGGTCTATCCTCGCTGCTGCGCTGACTGTGTATGTGGTCCAGTTCGTGCAGAACACCACTATCGACATCGACCTGGACAGCCTTGACGAACAAAGCTCGTCCTTTATCTACGCTTATGACGAGAACGACGCTCTTGTAGTGATGAAAAAGCTCAGCCGGAACGTCGATCGCATACCCGTGTCCATAGACGAGATACCTCAGCATGTTCAGGACGCCTTCGTCTATACCGAGGACGCCCGTTTCTACGAGCATCAGGGCGTTGACTGGAAGCGTACCTTCGGTGCCTTCGTCAATGAGATCATCAATATCTGGGGCACCCGTCAGGGCGGTTCCACGATCACTCAGCAGCTGGTAAAAAATGTTACAGGCGATTCCGAGGCGCGCTGGGACAGAAAAATGCGTGAGATAATCCGCGCCAGCCAGATAGAACAGTACTGCACCAAGTCCGATATCCTTGAAGCCTATCTGAATTATATCGGCTTCGGCGGAAAGACCTCGGGCATCGAGGCAGCTTCTCAGAAGTATTTCGGAAAGCATGTGGGCGAGCTTACAATCGCCGAGGGAGCTTGTCTTGCGGGTATTCCGAAGAACCCCGAGGTGCTTAATCCATGGGTTGATCCCGAGGCATGCCTTGAAAGACAGAAGATCGTGCTTTCAAATATGCTTGAATACGGAGCTATCTCCGAGCATGAGTACAATGAAGCAGTTAGTGAAGAGGTGCATTTTCGCTCCCGCGATGACATCGACAACAGCTACACAGCCAATGACAACGGCATTCAGAACTGGTTCGTGGATATGGTCATCAACGATGTTATCAATGATTTTATAGACCTGTACGGCATCGAATACGACGAGGCAAGCGACAGACTTTACAACGGCGGCTACAAGGTATATACCACCTGCGACGTTGAGATGCAGCTTGAAGTCGAGAGAAAATATCAGGATTATACCACCTTCTCCGATACGGTACTGACCAATCCTCCCCAGTCGGCGTTCATTGCCATGGACTACAACGGAAATGTACTTGCCGTTGCTGGAGCAGTGGGCGAAAAGGCGGGAGACAATGTCCTCAACTATGCCACTATGACAAAACGTCAGCCCGGTTCCTGCATCAAGCCGCTTACTGTTTACAGCTACGGCATCGAGCATGACCTTATCAATTATTCGTCCATCTACATCGACGAGCCAATCGAGATCGAGGACGAAAACGACCCCATGAGCACAAGACAGTGGCCCAGCAACTATACCGACATCTGGAGCATGGAGAATGTTTTTGTATATAATGCTCTGGAAAGGTCGCTGAACACCGTTCCCGCACAGCTTGCGGAGCTTATCGGACCTCAGAATCTGCTTTCCTTCGTGCAGAACAAGTTCCAGATATCCACCCTTAACGCATACGACGCAAACCTCGCGCCTATGGCGGTGGGAGCTCTTACGGACGGCGTATATCTGCGTGAGCTCGTGGCTGCATATCAGCCCTTCGGAAATCTCGGAAAATATTATGAGCCCACATCATATACCCGCGTTGAGGGTCCCGGCGGTGAGCTTGTCCTTGAACACAGCTACATGCCCATTCAGTCGATCAGCGAGGATACGGCTTACATTATGAACAAAATGATGCAGCAGGTAGTTTCCGGTCCCAACGGTACGGGTACTGCTGCGCAGCTCAGAAATATCCCCGTTGCGGGCAAAACAGGTACTACGCAGAATTATGCCGATCTGCTTTTTGTCGGCTGCACGCCCAATTATGTCAGCGGCATCTGGTACGGCTACGACAACAACGACAGCGTTGATACAGGCACCTATTACAGCTCCGCACAGGTGTGGAAGAACGTGTTCGGAGATATTGCCGAGCGCGGAGATCTTACACAGTTCCCAGAGTGCGACGAGGTGGAGGAATACTATTTCTGCGCCGAAACAGGGCTTCTTTCCAACGGAAACTGCAAGGCAGGCGGCGTTGGATATTATAAGAAATCAGCTCTCCCCGAGACCTGCACCTTATGCAAGGGCAGTCATTCAAGCACCTCACAGACCTCATCGGAGGAGACGGCTGTGACGACAGCGGCTGAGGAAGAGCCTGAA
>JBJFHQ010000108.1:0-15812 GCA_051893755.1 Oscillospiraceae bacterium | reverse complement strand
CTTTTCCAGAGCCATTTCACATATTCCTTTCCGATGCTCACATCTTTATTTTTTCACGTATCGCGGCTGCTTTTTCGGCTGCTCTGTCATATTCGAAATCATCTACGTCTGCCTTTATCGGGTCAAACAGCGGCTTGAGAGCGATATCTCCGACGGCGTACGGTGAAGCCTCCTCGCATATCTTTGCCACCTCGTCTCCGTCGAACATCTCGCAGGCTGTCCTGATCCTTTCGATAAGCTCATCCGCCTTCTCGGCAGTTATTGCGGTAAGAGAGCTCTTGTCGGGCTCTGCGGGTGCTTCCTCGGCAGGCGGAGCGGCAATGTTCAGATAATTTCGTCCCAGCTCGGCTACCTTCAGATACATGTCAAGCATAGCCCCGTTCTTTTCTTCGATAAGACTGTAATTTCCTGCCTTACCTGCCAGCTCCAGCTCCTTTGCAAGCTCGGACAGAGGCTTCGAGCCCACAGTCAGCGATGAGCTTTTCAGTGCATGTACCTCGATAATGTAGTTTTTCCATGATTTTTCGCTGAAAAGCTTTTGAATCTGATCATGCTTTTCGGGAGCCTTCCGCACATATACCTCCAGTATCTCGTTATATGCGTCTATATCTCCGCCGGTGTAGAACACGCCCGTTTCGGAACTGAGAAGCTCCGACTGAACAGAGGGCTTTTCCTTGGGAGCTTCCTTGGGCTGTGAAGTCTTTCTGCGCTCCTTTGCGGGGGCACGCTCGCTTCTGGGAGAGGGTGCCTGAATAAGCTCTCTCGGCAGCCATGTCTTCAGCACGCGGTCAAGAGCCGAAAGCTCGATAGGCTTTGCGATGAAATCGTTGAGCCCCGCTTCGATATACATATCTCTTACGCCGTTCACAGCATTTGCCGTCAGGGCGATGATAGGCAGATTCTTGTAATATGTGCCTTCCATGCTTCTTATCGCCTTTGTGGCTTCGATGCCGTCCATTTCAGGCATCATATGGTCCATAAACACGATGTCGATATCCTTTGAACGGAGCATTGATATCGCTGCGCGTCCGCTGTCAACGGTGATGACCTGCATATGATAGGGGCGCATAAGTCCCACAGCAACCTTAAGATTGATGATATTGTCATCGACGATAAGCACCCGCGCCTTCGGAGCCACAAAGCGCACAGCAGAATTGCGGCGCTCGTTTATATTGGCGAGCAGCTTTTCGTTGTTGAATACGGAAACGGCGGTCATAGCATAGAAGGGCTTGAAAATGCACTTCATCTTTGAGGGCAGTTCTATGGCGTTCAGTCTGTCCTGAACGATAACTATCTCCGTATCGCCTGCCAGACCCTCTAAGAAATCGCGGTTTGCGGTATATTCCTCCCTGCCTGTGAAAAGGTGGGTGTATTTTTTCTCGGAGACTGCTCTGCGCAGCGCTGCAATGGAATCGAACATCTCAAAATCAGTGTTGAGCGATGTCCGAAGCTCAGTGATAAGCCCCGCATACTCCTTGGATACTCTCGGCATCTCGAACTTTGTCATGTCGATATAGCAGGCAGCATGTATCTTTTCAGGCTCCTTGATAGAGATGAACGGAGTATTGTCCGATACCTTAAGAGGTATCACGAAACGAAACTCCGAGCCCTTTCCCTCAACGCTTGAAACATTGATAAAGCCGCCCATGCTCGTGATAAGATTCCTGGAGATAGCAAGTCCCAGTCCCGCGCCTTCAACGGAGCGGTTTTTCTTTGTATTTATCTGCTGGAAGCTGTTGAACAGCTTTTCAAGACCCTCCGGTGAGATTCCTATACCCGTATCGGCTACCGATACGGAAAGATTTATGCCGTAGTCGTGCTTTGTCTGTGAGACACGTATCACGACGCAGCCTCTGTTTGTGAATTTTATGGCGTTGGTCACAAGATTTATCATTACCTGACGTATCCTCAGCTCGTCGCCCACAAGTCCCACGGGAATATCCGGGTCGCATTTGACGAAGAGCTCTATGGGCTTGTCGCCCTTTCTTGTGATAGCCATATTTATCACATCGTTGAGCGTGGAGGCGATGTTGAATTCCTCGTTGATGAGCTCCATTTTTCCCGATTCTATCTTGGAGAAATCAAGGATATCGTTGATAATGTTCAGCAGACTTCTTCCCGAATTCTGGATGCTGAAGCAGTAATCTCTTACCGTATCGCTTACGTCGTTTTCGCGGAGGATAAGCTCGCACATTCCTACCACGGCGTTGAGCGGAGTTCTTATCTCGTGGCTCATATTTGCGAGGAAATCGCTTTTGGTGCTGCTTGCCTGCTGAGCTATGACAATGAGCTCGTCCTGTTTTTTTCTCACGGTAAGAAGGGTGTAGTTGATGTAGATACATACGATGGTGTCGAAGAAATAAATTATCGGAAATCTCAGCAAATAGGTCTCCGAGTAAGCATAGCCCAGCTCATGGAGCGGCGACCACATATATATTGCAGTAAAAATTCCCAGCAGGATGCTGAATCCGCCGCCGAAAAGCAGCTTGTAAAAGAAGATGCCTATAGGCGGTACGAGCAGCAGCCAGACGATACTGAAGCCCTCCTTTCCGCCGGTAACAACGAAGTACATCATCATCAGCCCGATAGCGGTCAGCGTATTAATGCTGAGCACGGTGAAGTTTTTCCATCTTCTGTACATCAGACAGTTGATGATCAGCCAGACGCTCATTACGCCGGTTATTGCCGACAGCGCGGCAGATCTTGTAGCAAGGTTCACGATGAACATGAACACGCATATCAGACAAATTGTGAAAGACAGTATGCTTATAGTAGTGTCGTCGTTTTTATCTGCGTCCTTTTTCAGCTCTTTAAAAAGTTTAAGCATGATTTACCTCCCGTTCCGATTGCTGCAGAAGCTTATGAAAAATATTCATTTGCCGCACCTTCAATGTTTTCCGCAGCCTTTCGGTACATTTTTATAAAGCAGCCGTGATTTTCGGCGATATAGCTCATATCATTGCTCTCGGCAGCGTTTATCAGCCCGGAAGCGGCTTTTGCCAGCTCTGTGAGACCGACAAGCTCTGCATCAGCCTCCGCCTTCTCCAGATTTACGCGGTAGCTTTTCAGGTCCTTGAAATTATGATCGAGCTCAAGGTCGTTGCATCTGTTATTGTCGCAGAAATCGAAAACTGCGTTCATATACGCGTCGGCGTCGCCGTCAAGGGCTGCGAGAGCCTTTTCGATATCAAGCTTCGAGCCCACATCTGCTGAGGAGCCGTTATTTTCCGCAGGAGAATTGCTGCTGTCGTCGTCCTCGTCGATCTTTATCATATCTCTGCTTATGTGGCTGAAGAGACATTTTTCAATGTCGTGTCCCGTGAAGGGCTTGGAAAGATAATCGTCAAAGCCTGCTTCAAGATAGGTCTGCTTTGCGCCGTGGATAGCGTTTGCTGTAAGAGCAACGAACACCGTTCCCACGCCGAGCTGTTCTTCCTTTATCTTTTTCAGCGTTTCGATACCGTCCATTTCGGGCATCATATGGTCGAGGAAAACTATATCGTAGATATTCGTTTTCAGAAGCTCGATGCAGTCCTTTCCGCTTGAAGCCGTTTCCACCTTTGCAAGGGTGCGCTTTAACAGGCTCTTTGCCACCAGAAGATTTGTCTCGTTATCATCGACCACGAGAATACGCACATCGGGAGCGGTTTTTGACGCATTTTCGGAAATATTTTCGGCAGATGTCCTGAAGCGCTGCTCATAATTGCCCATGGGCTCTGCGTTGACTATCTTCTGCTCGACCACAAATGAGAACGTTGAGCCGACTCCGTATACGCTGGAGACGTTCAGCTCGCTGCCCATCATTTTCAGCAGCTGAGATACGATAGTGATACCAAGTCCTGTGCCCTCGATGCTGCGGTTCTTTTCCTGATCGAGGCGCTGGAAGGAGGTGAACAGCTTGTCCATATCCTCCTCCTTGATGCCGATGCCCGTATCGGACACGCTTACTTCGAGGCGCACCATGCCGTCCTCTATCTGGATAGCGTTCATTTTCAGGCGGACATAGCCCTCGGGAGTATATTTTACGGCATTTGTAAGGATATTGGTGATTATCTGTCTGAGCCGCACATCGTCGCCGAAAAGCACGGACGGTATCCTTTCGTCTATTTCGGGGATAAAGCGGAGATTTTTCTTTTCCGCCCTTACCTTGACCATGTTCACGATATCGTTCACAAGGGAGCTTACATCATACTCCACAGGAACTATCTCCATTTTGCCCGATTCTATCTTTGAAAGGTCAAGTATATCATTGATAATGGAAAGCAGCGTTCTGCCTGCGCTCTGGATATTGGCGGCATATTCCACGATCTGTTTTTCGTCCGATTCCCGCATTATCATTTCGTTCATGCCTAAAACAGCGTTGATAGGCGTTCTTATCTCATGGCTCATATTGGCGAGGAAGTTATTTTTCGCCTTGTCTGCGTTGATAGCCTTGTCGGCTGCCTCCTTGAGCTCTCTGTTGACATTTGCCTGCCAGCGGGTAAGGCTGTTCATTATAGCATTTACGATGATTATGCAGAGCAGGAATACGCCTATATAGATGATATCGGAATAAACGGCGCTGCCCATGATATACAGCTGGTCCTTGACAACGATCACGTTAAAGCCCGATATATCCTCGTTCAGGGCGAGACAGAGCTTTTTTCCTCCGTCGTAATCATCGATGATCACATAGTCGTTATCTATCTGCGACAGGGCAGTTCTGTAGCAGACATCTGCTGAATTGACGGAATATCCGGGCTTCATCTGATATTCCTCGTTGGGGTGATTGAGTATATTTCCGTCGATATCGGTGAGGAATGCATAGCCCGTATCGGTGTAGCTTTCGCCCAGAATGCCTATCAGCTTGTCGAGATAGTAGTCGATGCCGAGAACTCCGATGAAGTTGCCCTTGTTGTCATAGACTATCTTGCTGAGGGTGGTGCAGTAAAGTCCCGTCTGTTCGTCGAGGTATGGAGCCGAAACGTTGAAATTATTGTTGGAGGCGATAGTATCCACATACCACTGACGTTCTTCAACATGCCAGTTTGCGTCGGGCTGCCAGCCGTTGTTCATTATAACTGTATGCTCCCATTCGGGATTGCAGATGTAGGCTACGGAGATGTCCTCGTGCTCGGAGACTACGCTGTCGAGATATTTCACCGCCGCTTCGTAGTTATCGGTAAAGCCGGGCTGAGCGGCGATGCTGTCGGAGATGACATCAAGCACCGTCTTGTTTGTCAGAGCCCATTCCTTGACCTGATTCAGATACAGCTCGGTCTCGTTATTCATTTTCAGGCTGATAAGCTCGGAATGTGCCATTGTATTGAAGCAGAATGTGAAGATGCCCGTCGCAATAAGCACGATAGTCACAAGAGCTATCCTTATCCTGTGATTGACGGGGCTTTTTATTTTCTTTTTGTTATCCTGTTCGGTCTCAGGAATATCAGCGGTATCAAATTCAGCGATGCAGTCGTCCAGCACATGCCCCAGCTCTTTTGCCGCGTCTCCGATCTCCGCTCCCGTTTCGCTTCCGTCCTCGTCGGAGCTTACAAGAATATCTGCGCGGTTCATTATCCTTGAAAGCGGACGCTTAAGCTCAAGGCTCATGTTTTTCAGATATTCGTTTTTTGCGGCAAGTTCTTTTTCAGCCGCAGCCTTTTTATGGCAGATAAATACGAAGAATACAGCCACCGCCACAGCGAAAACTACCATGACGATAGTCAGGAGCAAAAGGTTCCCGCTCAGCACCGAGGACGTCTCTCCGCGCTTTACGCATACTATAAGATACCAGTCGTAGTTCGTTTTTGCGGAGAATACGTTGTACTTTACGCCGTCGGAGGAGTAATCGAAGGAGTTGCCGTAAAGCATGAATACCTTATTTACAAGCTCATAATAAAAATCCAGATCGCGGTAATCCATGCCCACATATTCGGACTGGGAATGTCCGACTATCATGCCGTTATCGTTTACGATAAGACTTGTCCCCGAGCCGTTGGAGTTCATTTCCTCGATATACTGCTGGATGCCGCTGAGGTTGAAGTCCAGTCCCACAACGGTTGAGCCGTCCGTGAGCACCTTGGAGATACTGTAGCACATTTCCCCTGTATTTGCGTCGATATACGGCTCGGTAACGTTTACAGCACCCATGCGCTTTTTTGCTCCCACATACCATGAACGCTCGTCAAGGACGAATTCATCGTCGGGGACAAAATCGTTTATATAAAGCTCACCGTTAAAGGCAGCATATGCGCTGAAGCAGCTTCCGTCCGACCTGCTGCTGATATCGGCGATAGTATCGGCGGAGAAGTATTTTCTGAGCTGCTCCGAGGTTTCGCCGCCCGAAGCAATCATCTGTTCCACCTGCATAGCTATGCTGTCCAGAAGGCATTCCGAGCGGTAAAGGCTCGTATCGACCCTGCCTGCAATGCTGCTGAGCCTCATCTGACCCTGAGCTTCTATCCGTTCGGTTTCGGTGCTTTTAATTATAGAAACTGTCATAACAATGATTATGCTGAGAATCAGTATGATCAGAAATAATGCTGTGCGATATCTGCCGCTCAATTCCGGCTTTTTTTTGCTCAATCAGATCAGATCCTTTATGTATATTATATTATAATAAATTATAATATTTTTTTGTCAAAGTGTCAATAAAAATATGACCTGACCTACATAATTTTACACGTCAAGGCAATTTTTTCCCGCTTTCTGCATCTGTTTTGTTAATAATGTATATGGAAGGCGTGTGTATGAATATTGCATTATTTTTATGTTTGTGATATAATGATCTCATTGATATCAAAAACAAACGGAGTGACAAAAATGTATAAGATATTTATTGTGGAGGACGAGCCTGTTATTGCAAACGCAGTAAAGGCTCATCTTGAAAAATGGGGCTACGAGGTCAGCTGCGCCGAGGATTTCAAGGACATAATGAGCTCCTTTTCGGAGTTTTCGCCTCAGCTTGTGCTCATGGATATCGGGCTGCCCTTTTACAACGGCTTTTACTGGTGCACGGAAATACGCAGGGTATCGAAGGTGCCTGTGGTATTTCTGTCGTCGGCTTCGGACAATATGAACATAGTTATGGCAATGAACATGGGCGGCGATGATTTTATCCCGAAGCCCTTTGATCTTGAGGTGCTCATGGCAAAGGTGCAGGCTATACTGCGGCGTACCTACGATTTCAGCGGCGGAGTGAACATCATCGAACACAAGGGAGCTATCCTCAATATCTCCGATGCGTCGCTAACATATAACGGCGAAAGGATAGACCTTACGAAAAACGAGTACCGCATACTGCTGACTCTTCTTGAAAACAAGGGGAGAGTGGTCAGCCGCGAGCTTCTCATGAACAAGCTATGGGAGACCGACAGCTACGTCGATGAGAACACGCTGTCCGTCAATGTTTCGAGGCTGCGGAAAAAGCTGGAAAAGGCGGGGCTGTGCGGATTTATCGAAACTAAGTCGGGCATGGGATATATTGTGGAGTGACGAAAATGTTTATCGGATATTTGAAAGCGCATATAAAAGGTATTATTGTCTGGCTGATAGTTATCGCAGTATTTGCCGTAGTTTTCGGGCTTTTCGGACTTCCCACCGAGGCTGTTCTGTACGGCGCAGCAGTCAGCGGATTTTTCGGGCTGATATTCTTCATTATCGACTTTATATCCTTCTGCCGCAGAAAGAGGGCTCTCGAAAAGGCGGCGGAGGAGATAACTCTGACTGCAGATCATCTCCCCGTTCCCGCAAACGGTATGGAGGAAGAATATGACGAGCTTGTGCGGCAGCTGTTCGGCGAGCTGAAGGCTGCGGAAAATGAAGCAGCTGCAAAGCTGTCGGATATGACCGATTATTATACCATGTGGGTACATCAGATAAAGACTCCCATTGCGGCGGCAGACCTTATCCTGCAAAGCACGGACTGTCCCGAAAAGGCGGAGCTTGCCGAGAATCTGCAGCGTATCGAACAGTATGCGGAAATGGTGCTGTGTTATCTGCGGCTGGATTCGGACAGCACCGACTTTGTCATAAAGGAATACGACCTTGACGGGATAATCAGACAGGCTGTGCGGAAATTTTCGGCACAGTTCATACGCAGACGGCTGAGGCTGGTATATTCACCCGTGGGAAAAACTGTGCTGACCGATGAAAAATGGCTGCTTTTCGTTATTGAGCAGGTGATATCAAATGCAGTCAAGTACACTCCCTCGGGGGAGGTGGAGATATACTGCGAGGAGCCCTTGACCCTCTGCGTCCGAGATACGGGGATAGGTATTGCTCCCGAGGATATCCCGCGGATATTTGAAAAGGGCTACACCGGCTGCAACGGCAGACTTGACAAAAAGGCAAGCGGCATCGGATTGTATCTGTGCAGGAAGATATGCACAAAGCTGGGGCACAGTATATCCGCTGAAAGCTCGGAAAAGGGCACTGTCATTAAGATCAATATGAGCTGCATCAAGCTGGAGACTGAATAAGCTTTCAAAAATGTAAGAATTATCACGGAAAATGTAAGCCGGATGAATGGCGTACATTTTCCTTTTCTGTTATAATGGTAACATAAAGTAATGAAAGGAATGACAGATATGCCTATACTTGAGGTAACAAACGTAAAAAAGACATATACCTCCCGGATCGGCTCTGCAAAGGTGGAGGCGCTGAAAAATGTGACCTTCAGCGCGGAAAAGGGAGAATACATCGCTATCATGGGAGAGAGCGGCTCGGGCAAGACCACGCTGCTCAACATTCTTGCGGCACTGGATAAGCCTACGGCAGGAAGCGTCCTGCTGGACGGGACCGAGCTTGCAAAGGTGAAGGAAAAGGACGCCGCCGCTTTCAGGCGGGAAAATCTTGGCTTTGTTTTTCAGGATTTCAATCTGCTCGATACGTTTACTGTGCGGGACAATATTCTGCTGCCGCTGGTGCTTCAGGGAATGAGTTACCGCGATATGGAGAAAAAGCTGCTGCCTGCGGCGGAAAAGCTGGGGATATCCGCTCTGCTGGACAAATACCCCTACGAGATATCCGGCGGTCAGAAGCAGAGGACAGCCGCTGCCCGTGCAATGATAACCGAGCCGAAAATGCTCCTTGCGGACGAGCCTACGGGAGCACTGGACTCCAAGGCCTCCGATGAGCTTTTGTCCGTATTTTCAAAGCTCAACGCCGAGGGACAGACCATTCTTATGGTAACTCACTCGGTGAAGGCGGCAAGTCATGCGAACCGTGTGCTGTTCATCAAGGACGGGGAGGTATTTCATCAGATATACAGGGGCGGCTGCTCAGACGAGGAGCTTTATAAGAAAATATCCGATGCGCTCACCCTCATGGCTTCGGGAGGAAATGCATAATGACTCAGATGCTTTTATATCCGAAGCTGGCGGCAAGCGGGATAAAAAAGAACCGCCGCACCTATCTGCCCTATATCCTGACCTGCTCGGGAATGATAATGATGTACTACATCGTGTCCTTCCTGACACTTAGCAGCTTTGTGGCTGAAATGAAGGGCGGTGACTATATGCAGCTGATACTGTTTTTCGGCTGCGGAGTTATGGTGGTATTTTCGGCGGTATTCCTGTTCTACACAAATTCGTTCCTGATACGCCGCCGCAAAACGGAGTTCGGTCTGTACAATATCCTTGGCATGGATAAGCGGAATATCTCCCGCATACTTTTCTGGGAAACGCTGATAGTATACACCGTATCAATGGCGGTGGGTATCGGCTGCGGGATACTTTTTTCAAAGCTGGCAGAGCTTGCGCTGACAAAAATGCTGGGAGGAACAGCTTCCTATGTTTTTAATGTGGAGATAAAGTCCATTGTCCATGCCCTTGTCTATTATGCGGTGATATTCCTGCTGATAATGATAAATTCCCTGCGGCAGATACACCTTGCAAATCCTATTGAGCTCATGCACAGCGAAAGCTCCGGTGAGAAGCCTCCGAAGGCTAACTATTTTCTTGCAGTCTCGGGAGCGGTGCTGCTGGGCATAGCATATTACATGGCAGTGGTGATAAAGCAGCCTGTCTCGGCGATATTTGCCTTTTTCGTTGCTGTTATCATGGTCATCGCCGCAACATATCTGCTGTTCATTGCAGGCTCTGTGGTGATATGCAGGATATTGCAGAAGAACAAGGGCTACTATTACAAGACAAATCATTTCATCTCGGTATCGCAGATGTCCTACCGCATGAAGCGAAACGGCGCAGGACTGGCTTCCATATGTATTTTATCCACAATGGTGCTGGTAACGCTGTCCTCGACCATATGCCTTTACATCGGCGAGGAGGATATGCTCAGACAGCGCTATCCGCGGGATATCGTGATAGATACCTACACCACCGACGAGAAGATGACTTCCCTTACTCATGGTGCGGCGGAGAAGGTTCTTGACAAATACGGTGAGACCCCCGAAAATGTGCTGTATTACAGCTATCTTGACATTTCGGGCGGCTTTGAGGGAGCTGATGTCATACTTGACCCCGACAGGATAGACGAGCTTTCAAATTCTATCGACCCCGATGTCCGTCAGCTGTTCATAGTTACGTTAGATGATTACAACCGTCTTATGAATAAAAACGAGACCCTCTCCGACGGCGAGGTCATAGTATACGCCACAAAGAGCGATTATGACTATGATACCATAACTCTCGATGAATACGGCACCTTTACCGTCAAGGCTCATGCGGAGGATTTCGTGGATAACGGCGTGGATTCCATGCAGATGGTGCCTTCGGTGTTCATCTTTGTAAAGGACGAAGCGGCAGTAAATGAGCTGTACGAGCTTCAAATGGGCATCTACGGAAGTTCACACTCGTATATGCACGATTATTACGGCTTTGACCTGTCCTGCGATGAGGAAAAGCAGGCAGATATCGGAAATGCGCTTTTCGACGAAATATCGAAGATAAAGGAGGAATACCCCGACGACTGGACGGGAGTATCTCTCGACTGCGCCGCAAAGGACAGGACAGAATTTTATGCGATGTACGGCGGACTGTTCTTCCTCGGAATACTGCTGGGAGCGGTATTCATTGCCGCGGCGGTGCTTATCATGTACTACAAGCAGGTGTCCGAGGGCTTCGAGGACAGGTCAAAATACGAGATACTCAGCAAGGTGGGCATGACAAAAAAGGAGATAAGACAGAGCATAAATTCACAGGTGCTGACGGTGTTTTTTGCTCCGCTTATCGCAGCGGGAGTGCATATGGCATTTGCATTCGGGATAATTGCAAGGCTGCTGTCGCTGTTCGGACTTACGGACGTGGGACTGTTTGCGGCGGTAACGCTCTGCTGCTTTGCGGCATTCGGCATATTGTACACAGCGGTGTATTTCATCACGTCGAGAAGCTATTACAGGATAGTCAGCATGAAAGAGTGATATTATGAAGGATAGTATGTTGATAATAGTTCGTTCTCTGGTGACGGGCATGACCTCTGCGGTCATTTTAGCTGCCGCGCTGATATTCTCGGCGGTGCAGCTTGCGGTGAAGGCAGTGAATAGGCTTTTTGCCGCAGCTTAGGCTGAAAGACTGATATATTAGGCTCTATTGCAAAATCTACGATTTTGCAATGCTCGGCAATTTTATTGCCGAGCGGCGGCAAAGCCGCCGGAGCCGTCGTACATACTGCCCTCGCAAAGTCTTTGACTTTGCCGCCGCCTTTGGCGGCGTTGCAAACAACTTTGTTATTTGCAATAGAGGGCAGTATATATGGCGCATCTGCTTTACGCGGGTGCGCTTTTTCTGTTGTTTCAAAAAAATCTGAAAAATTTCGGAAAACCTATTGACAAATGTATATACAGATGATATAATGTGTATATTGAATATATACAATATTGCAATATTGGAGAATCACCATGGATATTATAATCAGCAATTCTTCGGGAGAGCCTATTTATGAGCAGATATCCGCTCAGATAAAGGGCATGATCCTGAACGGCGCATTAAAGGAAGGGGACGCCCTGCCTTCGATGCGCGTACTGGCACAGCAGCTCCGCATAAGCGTGATAACCACAAAGCGCGCTTACGAGGAGCTTGAACGTGACGGCTTCATCGAGTCGTACACGGGTAAGGGAAGCTTTGTCAAGGCACAGAATACCGAGCTTCTGCGGGAGGAAAATCTCCGTCAGATAGAGGAGCTCCTGTCGCAGGTCTGCAAAAAGGCAAAGTCCTGCGGGATAGGTCTTGACGAGCTTAAAGAAATTCTTGAAATAATAAGCGGAGGCGAATGATATGACCGATTACGAAAATGCGATCGAGATCAGCGGACTCACCAAAAAATACGATACCTTCACACTGGACAGTGTTTCCTTTAACGTTCCCAAGGGCAGCATCATGGGCTTTATCGGACAGAACGGCGCAGGCAAGACTACTACGATAAATTCTCTTCTGGGGATAATCAAGCCCGATGCGGGCACCGTGAATATGCTGGGAATGAACATATCAGACCACGAAGAGGACATCAAAAAGCAGATAGCTGCAGTGTTTGACGAGAATCCCTTCAATGACTGCTTCAATGCGAAGCAGGTGGAGATAATTATGCGGGATATCTACGAGGAGTGGAACAGTGAGAAATATCACGCATATCTGGAGGAATTTGAGCTTCCTCTGAGAAAGAATATCGGCAGCCTTTCAAAGGGCATGAAGATGAAGCTGCAGATAGCAGCCGCTCTGTCACACAACGCAAAGCTGCTCATCATGGACGAGGCGACTACGGGACTTGACCCTGTTGTAAGAAACGAGATACTGGATATCTTCCTTGACTATCTTCAGGACGAAAACCACAGTATCCTGATGTCCTCCCATATCACCACAGACCTTGAAAAGATAGCCGACAGCGTGACCTTCATCGACCGCGGAAAAATTACTCTTACAGGCTACAAGGACGATATCCTTGAAAACCACCGTGTGATAAAATGCTCCAAGTCGGACTATAAGGGCATTGACTCCGAGGATATCATAAGCGCCCGCCTTACCGATTTCGGCGCCGAGGTGATGATAGCCGACAGCACCCTCTGCCGCACCAAGTACAGCGGTCTGACAGCCGACCCCACCACCCTTGAAGAGATAATGCTCTTCTACGTCAACCGCAGAAAAAAGGAGTGGAGCTGATATGAAGGGACTTATCTACAGAGAGCTTTATATTGCGAAGAGATCCTATCTCACGGGACTTTTTGTGACCCTTGCAGTCATGATAGTGGGGATACTCGTGCGGTTAAGTACGATATACGGCAACCTTGCCAAGCTGGACGGGGACTCCTTCCGTATCATGGACGTGTATACATATAACATATTCATGTATCTTCCGCTGATAGCCGCAATGTGTACGCTTATGACGGACCACGGAGTTATCATCGGCGATTCAAAATGCCGCTTTGGAGTGTTTGCCTATACGCTGCCGATCAGCGAGGTGCAGCTTGCGGCGGTCAAGTTTGTTATTCTGATAGGCTCGGCGGTGGCTTCTGTAGTGCTGGGCGTCCTTAACGCGGCGATGATCTGCGGCATAAGCGGAAAGGCTTTGAGCGCCGGGATAATGAAAATTATCCTGATAATCGCTGCGATACACATATTCTATTTTTCACTGAGCATACCTCTTCTGGCAGGATTCAAGGTGAAGGCTGCCGCAGACGCTTTATCATTTGGGCTTGTGGGCATAGTTGTCCTGATACTGGGACTAAATATGGACCGACTGAGAGAATGGTTCTCGCAGTTTACCGACGAAAGCGGAGATATAATTGATTCGGAGCTGTTAATGGAGCAGGTCACCGAAAAGGCGGCCGAAATACGTGATATTGCCGCGGAAATCGCGCCGTTTGTGATAGTATTATCCCTTGCCGCAGGCTTTGCCGCGACGGTGATACTTTATAAAAGGAGGGTGAAGTAATGGCAGGACTTTTATACAAGGAGCTTATCATCAATAAGAAAAGCTTATTGATATATCTGGGCACAGTTCTGCTCATCTCCTTCGGAGTAATTGTTAATATGACGGGTGATGATATTGACCCCGAAAAGGGGGCAGGTATCGTTCCGCTGTTTTACTTCATGATATTCTTCTTTACGGGAATGTTCCAGCCCAACCTCTTCGAGCCCGATGAGTCCAAAAAGTGGTCGTATTTCGTGACCTCCACCCCTGCAATGGCAAGAGGACAGGTCTATTCAAAATATATGGCAGGCTTTCTGATGTCGCTGTTTGCCATGCTGTGGTGTCAGGTCCTTGATATGGCGGTCACCTTCATACTCGGAGCGCAGTCAATGGCGATGTCCGCCGTGTACATATTCTTTTACGCACAGCTTTTCCTCCGTGCGGTGGAATATCCCTTCATCGTGCGCTTCGGCAGCAAGATAGGCTCCACATACAAAATGGCAAGCTTTTTTCTGGTGATATTCATAGTGTTCGTGTATCTGCTTTTCGGCGACCTTTCCATGCTTGACATGAACAACATCTTTGATACTATTTACGGGATCCTTGACGGTTCGATATTCTCGGACAATGTGCTGTTTGTGATATCTCTGTGTCCCTATCTGGCAATAGCTTCCTATTATCTGTCCTACAGACTGTCCTGCAAATTCTATCTGAAAGGAGCTGAAAGCTTTGAACGCTGATAAAAAGAAAACTATCATAAGAATCATTATCTTTGTTATTCTTGCATATGCTCCCATGATAGCGATAGGTATCATGTACGATTTCGACGGCAGGCTCATGGGCGAACAGAGCCGTCTCTATACGCTCTGCGCAACTCTTGCGGGCTTTACTCCCATGGCGGCGAATTTCCTCACAAGGCTCATCACTAAGGAGGGCTTCTCCGAGACATATTTAAGAGCCAATTTCAGAGGGAATATAAAATACTATCTTTTCGGCATAGTATACGCCGCTATAGGCTCACTGCTTTCGACGATACTGCTGATAATACTCTACTGTCCCGATTACAGCCTTTCCGATATCAATTTCGGCACAGGCTTTGCGGCAATGCTTCTGCTGACCATTGCGCTGGATATTGAGACCTTCTGGATTAACTTCGGCGAGGAATTCGGCTGGAGAGCATATCTCACTCCAAAGCTGGAAAAGCTGATGCCGGAGCCTTTAGCCCTTATCGTGGGAGGCATCATCTGGGGACTGTGGCATGCTCCGCTGACGGTACACGGACACAATTTCGGTCTGGGCTATTGGGGCTTCCCATTCACAGGCTTTGCAGCGATGAGCTTGTCCTGCATATTTGTGGGCTCCTTCCTCACATGGCTCACCAAAAAGACGGGCTCGGTATATCCCGCGTCCATATGCCATGCCTGCATCAACGGAATGGTGATACCTGCGCTTATGATACCGAACTACGCCGAATTATGCGAGGAGCACGGATTTGTCACAGGTGCTGCTCTGCTGGGAATGAACGCTCTTCTGGGAGTCGGTGCATTTATCCTGCTGTGCAGAAAGAAAAACAGTGCCGAGAATGAGAACCTGTCCACATAGGCGTATACGCACGTCTTTTCGGCAAATTTTGCCGCAGACTGCGTTAAAAATGCTTGCCGGGCGCCAGCCCGCCTGCGCATTTTTGCCTTTTCTGCAACAAAATTATGCTCGAAAATCCGCACGCATATCCTATGTGGACAGGTTCTGAAATAAAAGCTGCAGCATAAAAACACGGCAGCGCAGATGTATGGTCTGCGCTGCCGTATTTTCATGTTTCATCATAATTCAGAGAAGCCACCGAGTCGCGGTAGATGATATTTCCCTTGACAACTATCATTCCCGGGGTAGATTTTGTCTTGCCCGCAGGCTTGCTAATGGAGCTGATAAGTGCCTCCACGGCTATCTGCGCCATATTTTCGGTATTGACC
>JBJFHQ010000107.1:0-3454 GCA_051893755.1 Oscillospiraceae bacterium | reverse complement strand
AGATCAAGCCGTGTCCCGTCGGGCAGCTCCGAAAGACTGTCAAAGCTGCCGCACAATGTATCAAGAGCCCTGCCGATATCCTCCCGTGAAGGCACAACGGGACTGTCCGTCGATATCCCCCACAGCCCCGTCAGAGCGCCGCAGGTAATATCAAGACCGCCGCCGAGCTGCTCCGAGAGCCCCGACGACAGTGCCGCACATTCGGTGATATATTCTCCGTCAAGAGTGTTTGCGTCCGCTTCATAGGCGGTCTGAAGCTCGCCGCTGATATCCTCCAGAAGCCCTCTCAGCTGAGAAAGCTCATTCCGGCTCCCATATAATGTTATGCTCCCGTAGGTGTCGAAAGCATAGAATCCCTCGGATATCTTCTGTTGGGAGCAGGAGCATAATATCGGCATTACCGCCGCCGCAGCGCAGAGCAAACGGATTTTTTGATAAACAGATCTATACATACTCATACATTTTATATTTTAGCCGATTAAGCCTCTCCCGTCAAGGGTTTTGAAAATTTCCTTTCAAAAACGGCATTCCGCACAAATCACGGTACTTTTTTGTGTTAAATCTGCGTAAAATCAACTCGACATGCAGACCTGACCGCTTAAGTCATCCGAAAAGATTCGCTCTGCCTTCAGGGATATGTTACCGCCTTCGATACCGATTAAAGCACTTGTATCTGTATATGGGCACTGCCGCAGCTCTGATCGGCTGATAATGCGTTCTTCATATCCTTCTTAAATCTGTCAGAGCCGACTTTTTTACAAGTCGGCTTTGGTCGTATAAAAACACGAAAGGAAGATCCCGTTTGAAAAGAAAAAGAATACTTGCGGCAGTCTGTGCAGCGGCAGTGCTTACCCTCTCAGGCTGCTCCGACGAGCTTGAAATAACAGAGGATACGGACATATACGATGATTTTTCCGAAGAAACTGCTCAAAAGGTCGAAACAGAGCCGAAAACGGAAGCTGTCACTGATAAAATATCCGCCTCGGGGCTGTCCATGGCTATTGACGACAGCGGAAGACTTGCCATAAAAAGAAGCTCTGCGGGCTCAGTGCCCATGGGCGAGGACGGAACATGGACTGTATTTGTATGGCTGTGCGGGACAGACCTCGAAAGCGGCAGCGGCTTTGCCACGGGCGATATCGAAGAAATGCTTGAAGCGTCAACCGGAAGCAATGTGCGGTTCGTTATCCAGACAGGCGGGACCTTCATGTGGCAGAACAGCGTCATTGATTCGTCGGATTTTCAGAGATATGTGATAAAATCAAGCGTTATTCTCCCGAGTTGAATACACTTGATATTCTCTTAGGTTGAAAAATATTCGCATAAGATGAACACTACGCAATTACGTCATTACAACCGAATATCCATAAAAAACGAAGCTCTGGAGGCTGTTGCAGTCTTTGGAGCTTCGTTTTTTTGGCTTAAATATGAAATTGACAGCATTTCTTACAGAATGATGTCAGCAAAAAGATAAAAGGGCACCATTATTTTCGGTTTTGACATCAAAACTAAATGTAATATATCAGTGATCGGAGAAATGACGCCAAAACTTCATCTTTGGCATTTTTACACTACATACGTTTTTTATTAAGGACATAGCACTTGCCATTGCAGATATTGGATAAAGGCTCAATACTATTCTCGGTGTTTTGAAGAAAACCGCCGATAATGGAGTATGCAAGAATATCGGAAATTTCCTCACAGTCAAGCAGTAAACACATTGCATGAATTGTGTTTACAGAAGGGGGCTTGATTATCGCAAGTGCAGAAAAGGTACACCTTTTCGGTCAGCAATCGGCTGACACATTGTTAGGGACTGTCTGCCCCTAAAACCCCGATATGTAAATAGAATATCATATATAGCAAATGTCGAAAATATCACTTTCTCCATTTCTTTATCGGTTCATTTTTCCCGCAGCCGTCAGATGTTGCGGGAAAGTTTATCATCCATTCCGCATATTCTTCCTCGGTGATGATTTTCTCACTTAGCTCTTTTCTGCGAAGCTGCCATTCCGAAAGAAATTCATTCAGCAGATGATTCTTATGGGTTTGTACATATTATACAATTGTCATTTCTTTTTCGACAGACTGAAATGCCGCCCTGTTAAACGGCATTTTTTGTGTATAAAAGGATTCATCCGTTGAGCTTTTTGTTTATTGCATTTATTTTTGCTTTCATAGCAGAATACTGTATGAACCATACAAAAACAAATGAAGCGAAAAATATTCCCACATATTGAAGCACACCCTTTGCCGAATGCTCCATCCAAAATGTGAAATATGCGATAGGAAAGGTAAATAAAGAATATATTCCGTAGCAAATTCCTGTCTGTGAAGCAATATTAAGTTCATCATTTCCCCATATCAGCGTTGCTATTGCATAGCCTATACCCATAATTCCGCAGAGCAGGGTCTGTAAAGCGGCAGCATATGCCTCGCTGCCCATAAGCTCCGTAAAAGCAGGCGCACATATCAGGAATTCACCCTTTCCCGCAATAAGGGAAATAAGTACACTGATTATCTGTCCTATGGCAATGCCGATAAAAAATCCGATTAAGCTTCTTTCAATAATTTTCTTTTTCATAGTAACACCTCATACACCTAAAATTTTCTTGATTTTTGAAACATACCGCCTTGAAACATAAGTCACCGTTGAATCGTAAAATGAAACGCATATTGTTCCCGCAAGGCTCATATCAAAGCTTTTTACCTTTTTGAGATTGACGATTTCCGAATTTGAGATACGAACAAACTTTGAGCTGTCGAGACGCTCTTCCATTTCGTACAATCTCAGACGGAGAATAAACTCGCCGTCCTCCGTTACCGCAAAAATCTTGCCGGAGCTTGAATAGACCCTTATAATCTCACCCTGTTCAAGTATCTGAAGCACATTGTCCTGAAAGCCTGCTATAAGCTGCGGTTCGTCCTCGGAGAGTCTTGAAACCAGAGCGTTTATTTTCTCTGTGACCTTGTCTGTCAGAACTATGACCTTTGGTATCTTATAGGACGGGTCTATTTTTATTTCAATATCCACTGTGTTCACCTCCTGATGAGCATATTATATCACCCGGTTGCTGCTTTGGCAACCAATTTTTTATAAGTGGTCGATTTAGAAGTATAAGTGGTTTTGGGGTGACGAAAACCACTGAATATTTTCTGAAAGGATATCATACGAAATAGTACAAGTCAATAAACTAATCAAAAAAGTTAAAGCTATTTCTAAAAAACTATTGACATAAGTAAAATTGTATAGTATAATAGTAATTTAGCAATTATGTTTAATAGTTGATTGCTATGTGTCAGAACAAACAAAAAGGAGTGATTTCTATGGGAGTACATATTATTACAAAAACAGGCACAGCCGCTCTTTCCGATGAACAGAGAAAGGAACTCATCGGGAAAATGAAAACTGCGTACTTCAAGGAGTTTTTCCGACAGGGACTTATTTCCGAAG
>JBJFHQ010000106.1:0-3462 GCA_051893755.1 Oscillospiraceae bacterium | reverse complement strand
ACTTCGGCACAGCAAACCGTCTGGAAGAAGCCCTCGCGGAGCTGTCCGACAAGGAAATAATCATCTTCTCCATGAGAGGCGTTCCCTTCGCAGACGCAAGCGGCGTGCAGGCAATGCAGGAGCTTGTGAACACCCTCTCCGAGAACAACGTAATGGTGTACTTCACGGCTATCCAGCCGCCCGTTATGGAGATGATAAACCGCTGCGGACTTTCCGACGACGTAGGCTCGGACAAGTTCTTCTGGAGCACCGACAAGGCTCTGGAATACATATGCAGCTGATATATCAATAAAAAACGTACCGCACAGGATATTCTGTACGGTACGTTTTTTTATAACGTAAGCTGGTCCGGGTCTGCCATATCCTTGAACAGCATTCCCGCGCCGGGAACGCTCTTCACAGCAAATTTTGAATACTCCTCCAACTTTTCGGGAGTGACCTTGTAGCAGTTTTCCACCTTAGCCTTTGGCTTAAGATTGATGACCTGCACGCCGATAGTATCTCTCGTGGTCTTGGGAAGTATCATTCCCGTGTTGAACAGCAGTGCTCTGCCGTTGTCCGTCTTTACGAGGATATCGGTGGTATCGGTCTCGGGGATTATCTTCACCAGCGGCGACTTGTCCGAATATGCGTTGGCAAGACGCTTTCTGTTGGTCTTGGTCTCGTAGGAGTTTATGGGCACTCTTGCCGCCTTGCCGTTCTCAAAGATCATCAGAACATATCCGCTGTAATCGGTAGTGACCACCATTGCGACCACGTTCTCGCCCTCATCAAAGGACAGCTTGGCTGGGATATAATCGCCCAGCACCGAAGCCTTTGTATCGGCGAAATCCGCAGCCTTGGACTTGTACACCTTACACTGATCGGTAAAGAACAGCAGATCTGCGTTCTTGGTGGTCTCCACCGAAACGTCCAGCGAGTCTCCGTCCTTGAATTTCTGCTCGCTCGCCATGCGCAGGGACTGCGGAGTTATGCACTTGAAATAGCCGCTCTTGGACATGAACAGCGTTACGGGATAATCGGGGCTGTCCTCCTCGGGCTCTTCCTCTTCGGTATCTGCGGCGAAGTACAGCAGTGTTTTTCTGGGCTGGCGGTACTTCTTCATAACGTCCTTAAGCTCGTTTGTGATGATATTTTCTATCTTCTTTTCATCGCCGAGGATAGCCTCCATTTCGGCGATATCCTTTTCGAGCTGCTCGATGTCTGCGATTCGGTTGAGGATGTACTCCTTGTTGAGCTGACGGAGCTTTATCTCCGCCACATACTCCGCCTGCAGCTCGTCGATGCCGAAGCCTATCATCAGATTGGGAACGACTTCGGAGTCCTCTTCGGTCTCGCGGACTATCTTTATCGCCTTGTCGATGTCAAGGATTATCTTTTCCAGACCTTTCAGCAGATGAAGCTTTTCCCTCTTCTTTTTGAGATCGAAGTTCACGCGGCGGGAGATGCACTTCTTGCGGAATTTTATCCATTCTGCGAGAATCTCGTACACGCCCATGACCTTGGGTCTGCCGTCGATAAGAATGTTGAAGTTGCAGGAATAGCTGTCCTGCAGCGGCGTGAGCCTGAACAGCTTCTGCATGAGCTTGTCGGGGTCAACGCCCTTTTTGATGTCGATAGTAAGCTTCATGCCATTGAGGTCGGACTCGTCGCGTACATCGGAAATATCGCGTATCTTGCCGTTCTTGATAAGCTCGATGATGCGCTCACGGATAGCTTCTATCGTGGTGGTGGGAGGTATCTCCTTCACGTCGATGCACCTGTCGGAGCTGTCGTACTCATACTTTGAGCGTATCTTCACGGAGCCTCTTCCCGTGGAGTATATCTTTTTCAGCTCCTCCTCGTCGTAAACGAGAAGTCCTCCGCCGGGGAAATCGGGGCCCTTGAGAGTAGTGAGCGCGTCATGATCCGGGTCCTTCATCAGTGCGATAGTGGTCTCGCAGACCTCCGCCAGATTAAAGGGACACACAGCACTTGCCATGGAAACGGCGATACCCACGTTGGCATTCACCAGCACCGACGGGAAGGTCGTGGGAAACAGTGTCGGCTCGGTGGTAGTGTTGTCGTAGTTGGGCTGAAAATCCACGGTATCCTTGTCGATGTCGCGGAAAAGCTCGGCGCATATCGGGTCAAGCTTTGCTTCGGTGTAACGTGAAGCGGCGTAAGCCATATCACGGGACCATGCCTTTCCGAAGTTTCCCTTGCTGTCCACATAGGGGTGCAGGAGAGCCTCGTTTCCGCGGGCAAGTCTTACCATAGTCTCGTAAATAGCGCCGTCTCCATGAGGATTGAGCTTCATGGTCTGACCCACGATATTGGCAGATTTTGTCCTGCCGCCGTTAAGCAGACCCATGGTGTACATGGTGTAGAGCAGCTTTCGGTGAGAGGGCTTGAAGCCGTCGATCTCGGGCAGTGCTCTTGACACGATAACGCTCATTGCATAGGGCATGTAGTTCTTTTCAAGAGTTTCGGTTATCCGCTGTTCTGCGACGATACCGCTGCCTGCAATATAGGCGTTTGTCTTATTATTCTTCGGGGCTTCTTCCTTTTTTCCCCGTTCTTTTTTCGGCATATGTTACTTCCTTTCCGTTATTGTTTGTATGAGTATTTCCTGCCCGTGTACTGCATAGCTATCCTGCCTTCGGGGTCGGAATCGGACAGATACAGCGCCGCAAGAAACAGAGCTTCAAGGGGTTTCATAAGTATATAAACGATATCCGCACGAAATGGCGTTGTTATCAGCCTTGACAGCGGATATCCGTGTGTGTCGTAAAAGTGCCTGACCGATTTATGGAAGTTCGGCGTTATGTCATGGAGCATATCCTCGAAGGCGTTGGCAATGAGCAGCTGTCGGTTAACGATTATCCTCTCCCCCGCTCTGACACCGTATCGAATGGGCTTGACGATTTTTCTGTGACCTCCCGCAGCCACTGTGCAGAGATAATGTCCCTCGTAATACTCAGGCGGCGGGGGTATCTGCGTGGAAAAGGTCCAATCGGCGGTCATGGTGAACGCCTTGACTATTCCGTCCGCGCCCTGTCCGCAGAGTATCAGTACGATAAGCAGCACACCTGTCAGCGGAAGCAGCGCGATAAATGCTGCAAGATACCAGTTCACGCTTTTTTTCAGGAAGCTGTACACTGCTCCGATGAATCTGTTTTTAGGCTGATCTTCATTTTGTGATAGAAACCTTGTCTGCATTCTGACCTCATCTCTGAAAAATCTGACTGTCATTAGCAGATAATTTAAGGGATAAAGATACATTATCACATTAAAATTTTCACAGATATGCATTGTGATCTGAACGCAAAACAGAATGTTCAGTATATTTCCCAGATACACCGCTGACAGCAGTATTACGCTCACAAGAGGCGGCAGCCGTTTATTTTTCAGGCACAGTACTATCATACCGATAAGCCCCACGGCTGCAAACATCAGAAATGAAAGCTCAAACTAACCTGC
>JBJFHQ010000105.1:0-3488 GCA_051893755.1 Oscillospiraceae bacterium | reverse complement strand
TCCTCAAAGGACAGCTTGTTGTAAATGCCTGTAAGCCTGTCGATGTTAGCCTGCGTATTGAGCTTTGAAACGATGCGGTTCACGGGATTTGTAACATGAATTGAAAGGAGCGCGCCCAGTATCATTGCGATAACAGAGGCAACTACAGTGATAATGATAGTATATCTGATAACGATATTGCGCTCGGCAAGGATTATCTGCGTGGGCGCGGAGCAGATGACATACCAGCTGTCGGCGCAGGTATTGACGGTGATAAGGTAATCATCGTCAATGAACGACGCAGCGGTGCTGCCGCCTATCCTGTCAAGTATCTCATCGGGCAGCTTCGAGCCTGTTTCCTCGTTTTCGCTGGAATACATGATGTAATGGTCCTCATTGACAAGTCTCACCGCAGTATCGCGCATATCGTCGGGCCGGACGAAAACGTTTTCCAGCTCAGAGGTATAAAAGGACGCCACAAGCAGCGCATTGTCGTTTACGCGCTTTACGTAGTAGATACGTCTGAAATCATCATTAAAGCCTGTTGACCAGCCGTCCTTGGAGCGGTTTCTTGTAACGGTCTGTGCCATGTCATTGTAAAGGTCATCGCCGTAGAGCTCCGTGGTGCCGTTTGACACCTTTCCCACGGTGTGGTCGTCGCTGTAAACTATGAAGAAATCCACATAGTTTTCCATTATGCAGAGATCGTAAAGCTTGTCCGAGATGATTTTTTCCGTATTAAGAGCCTCATACTGATCGGAATTTTCGGCAGAGGAATAGTAGTTTACTATCTCGTCAGTGCCGAAAACCAGCGTGGAGACGGATTCCAGCTTGGAAAGATAAGTATTGATATTCAGCTTCATCTGGACATTAAGCGCATATGTAAGGTCGCTGACCTTTGATTTAAGAACCATGTCATTTTTTCTTATGGTAAAATACGCCATAAATACTGCAGCAATGATAACTATCATAGCATAGCCGAATATCATTATCAGTTTTATCTGTTTTATCTTGTCATTATTTTCATTTCTGCGCTTGATCATTATCCTGCTCCTTTCATATGATAGCTTTATTATATAGTAACATATTTTGTTATAAATTTCAATATTTTTTTATAATTTTTTTAAATTTGTCAACCGTGATACATCACATTTTTTCTTGACAAGAGAATAAAGAAGTGATATAATAAGAGTAGAAAACGTTCGTTAGCCATTATATGGCGCAGGTAAAAAAATGATTTGCGGGGTGGAAAAATGAAACAGTATATCATATCCGAATTAACATCAAAAAACGATAACTACGCATGTGCGGCGGCAGAAAAGATCATATACGAAAGCAGGGAAACAGACAAATGGTATGAATATTTCGATGATTTTGCAGCCTTGCTGTCGCATAAAAAATCCTTGGTGCGCAATCGTGCATTTTATATCATAGCCGCAAATATCCGCTGGGATGATACGGACAGGTTTGATATCTATCTTGAGGAATATCTCTCACATATTACCGATGAAAAGCCGATCTCTGCCCGTCAGTGTATCAAATCCCTTGCACAGATCGGGATCTGCAAGCGCAGGTATATCCCTTATATTCTGGAGGCGCTTCAAAATGCAGATCTGTCGAAATATAAGGATAGTATGCGGCCGCTTATCGAGAAGGATATCGAAGAAGCAATAAAGCTGCTCACAGCATCCGGGCTTTGATAGACAAAAAACCGACTGCGGCGGTCAAGGCGCTCATACATGCTGCGCAGAAATGAAATACGGAGGGTGACGAGCTCAATATGAAAATCGTAATGATACACGGTCAGAACCATAAAGGAAGCACATGGAACGTGGCAAATGTGCTTATAGATAATATCACCTGCGAAAAAGAAGTGGAGGAGTTTTTCCTGCCAAGAGATCTGGAGCATTTTTGTCTTGGATGCTTCAGATGTATTGAAGGCAGAGACAGGTGTCCGTTCTGGGAGGAAAAGAAAAGGATAGATGATGCGATATTAAGCGCAGATCTGCTTATTTTTACAACGCCGAATTATTGCATGATGCCAAGCGCACCGATGAAGGCGTTCCTTGATCTGTTTTTTACCAACTGGATGTCACACAAGCCCTATAAAGAAATGTTCGGCAAAAGAGCAGTGGTCATTTCAACTGCAGCAGGCTCAGGAGCCAAAAAAGCAGCAAAGCTTGTGGCGGATAATCTGCGGCATTGGTGTATTCCAGAGGTGATTCAGTACGGCGTGCAGGTTCAGGCAATGAATCGTGACATGATACCCGAAAAGATCAGGCTGAAGATAAACAAGGACATGCACAGACTGGGAGAACGCTTATCAAAGGATAAAAAGGTACATATCGGCATAAGGACAAGATTCAACTTCTGGCTTGGGTGCAGCATGCAAAAAGCCAACTGGGGAGCCTCCCCCTCCGAAAAGGAATACTGGGAAAAACAGGGCTGGCTCAACGGAGCCAAGCCTTGGAAATAATACAACCGGGCTGCTATCAGCCCGGCTGTTTGTGTATGTGCTATGTGTTCGGTCAGTCCTCAACAACGAGAGTATAATTCTTTCCGAAATCAACCTCAATTGTGATCTTTCCGTTTGCGTCGAGAGTGCCGTCTGTTACCTTAACAGAGGTGCTCTTTTTGCCCTCGTAAACTGTGAAGGACTTGCCTGCATAGTCCCTGCCGAGGTTAACTGTCACTGTGTTCTTCTGATTCTTAGTTGCGTTGACAGCGATCTTGTTCATGCCGCTGTCGTAGGAATAAACGTAGGAGCGTGCCTTTGTCAGCATATAATGTCCGAGCTCGCACTCAACAACTACCTTGATGCCGTTTGCGGGCATTACGAATGTGCCTGTGCTTGTGATTCTTGCTATCTCGGTATTTCCGGAGAATACGTGTGCGATATAGCCCGGGTCAACGGAAATAGTGATAGTATCACCGGCAGCAGCGGAGGTCTTATTTGCATGAACTCTGCCGTCTGTGCCGAGGTCTACTGCGTACTTGGGAGCCTCGGGAGCAGGTACTGCATTTGAAACGTCCGAATAAGCGATAGCATAGGTCGAGAACTTGTCTGTCTTAAAGCTTGCCATGCCGGTTGCGGGGTCAAAATCGCAATCCAGAACAGTAGGAACGCCGTTGTGAACGCGGATTATCTTGTAAGTTCTTGTAACGTCTGCATCGGAGTTCAGAAGCTCTGCGGGCATTTTGAACTCAACGGTGAGCATTCCGTTTGTCTCATGAACAGCTGTGATAAGTCCGCCGTCGCCGATGCGCTTGAAGAGCTCGATATCGAGCATCATGCCTACTGTAAGACCATATTCGGAAGCAGTCGAATTTACCACTGTCCTGTCTGATGTGGGAACAGTAGCTGTGCCGTCCTTTACATCAAGGATAATGTAGAGATCTTCGCCGCTTTCGATAGCAGCCTTTTCATAGTTGGTTATGGGGATAACAGACTTTGCTTCCTCTGCGTTTGCAATGCCTGCGCCGCTGTAGTTGTCGGAGTTGTCGATAAC
>JBJFHQ010000104.1:0-3503 GCA_051893755.1 Oscillospiraceae bacterium | reverse complement strand
CGCACATACAACGACAAAAATCACCCCGATGTCAAGCATTATGTGACCGAGGTATACGCCGATAAGGTAAGCTTCTGCGGCGGCAAAAACGATAGCGGAGGGAATAACAGTCCTGCCCCTGCCCCAGCTCAGACCGCCCCGCAGGCTCCCACACAGGTCCAGATTCTCGATGACTTCGAGCAGATCGGCAACGACAGCGATTTGCCGTTTTGACGGAGGGTTGAAATATGGCAAGACCTCAAAAAAAAGGACTTGACTATTTCCCGATGGACGTGGACATCTTCGATGATATCAAGTTGAAGATCGTCCGCGCCAAATACGGCTCCGATGGAGTCATGCTTTACTTATACTTACTTTGTGAGATCTATAAAAACGGATATTACATCGTTTGCGACGATGATTTCCAGTATGTCATTTCCGCAGATCTGGGAATGACAAGTGATAAAATAGGACAGATGTTAAGCTTCTTCCTTAAACGGTCACTGTTTGATGACACACTTTTTAAGGCGGACAAGATTCTGACGTCCATAGGAATACAGCGGAGATATCAGGAAGCTATCAAACAGCGCGCCCTGAAAAATCCCGTGCAGGTTGAATCAAAATTCTGGATTTTAGAAAAAAATGAGACACAGAGTTTTATTAAAGTGCACCCCTTAGACGATTTTTCCGAGAATAACGGCAGTTTTTCCGAGAATAACGGTGATTATTCCGAGAATAACCCCCACAAAGTAAAGGAAAGTAAAGTAAAGGAAAGTAAAGTAAATTGTGTGTACGGCTCCGGGAAAAATCCTGTTGAAAAAAGTGTTGAAAAAACTGTTGAAAACAATGCCAACACAAACACACAAACACACGGGAAATACAAAAATGTCTATCTCACAGCAGAACAGTATTCGGAGCTGTGCCGCATATACGGGCAGAACGTAATCGACGAGTACGCGGACCGAATAAGCTGCTACATCAAGAACAACAACAAGAAACCGTATAGCAATCACTACAACACCATGACATCATGGCTGAAAAAGGACAATGTCAAGGAATTATCCGAAGGACCGTCCTTTGACATTGAGCTTATCATGGACCACGCCAAAAATACGCCGCTGATCGGCAAGGAGCAGAGCAATGAGAGCAAGTGATAAAACACTCCCCGATTTCGGGGACCCCGATATCTGGAACGGGCTGAAAAAGCAGTGCTACGACGGCAGGCTGATTTATAGTGATTATCCTGCCGACGAGTACAAATACTTTGACCGCCTGCAGATGATATATCGGGAGTACAGGGCGGGAGATATCCCAAAGGCAGAAGCAGAAGCACAAGAACAGCTGCTCGCCAAGGAATACCGACACGCAAAACAAACCGCCTCCCGTTCCCTCGAGGTATATCAGGAGTATCAGAAAAATATAAAGCGCCTTGACAGTCTGCGTATCGAGATAAACAAGGCTGACACCCTCGAGGGGAAGATTCGGGCGGCGCTGGAGATTATCAGTATAGTTACTGGCGATAAAGATTTCGGAAGGAGGAATATGCCATGAACTGTGACATGAAATACTGCATTGCAAACCTTGACGGGGAATGCATTGTTGAGGAGTGCAGAGGCGAAATAAATATCACCTCGGATATAACAAAACGCACCTTGAAAGTACGCCGTGAGCTTTACAATTTGGCAACTGACATTTTCGAGAACGATTTTGAAGAGAAAGGAATTGATAAAAATGAATGATAAAGCATTAAGCATTATAACGAATTTTGGTTGTCACTTCAAATGCCCCGAATGTATCGTAAAAAATAATCATATTGAAGTACCCAAAACAACGCTTGAAGGTCTTAATGGACTTGTAGATGCTTTTATTAAAAGCGGTTGTGACATGATTACAATTTCGGGAGGCGGAGACCCTCTTTTTCAGTATGAAAAAAATGTTGAATGGTATCGAAAGCTGTTTAGGATTCTCCCTGAAATATCTAAACGCAAAGGACGGTCAATTAACGTCGAAATGCATACAAGTTATCTGACAGACCAAACACCATTCCCTTTTTACAATTGTTGTCGTGCTGTTTATCACGTTCACACCCTTGGCGATCTGAAACACGTATACCGCACTGGCAAAGAATTAGTCAGAGTTGTGTTTGTGGTAACACCCGATTACACAATCGAGGATATACTTAATATCGCAGAATATGTGAAAAACAGTACCGATATTGATGAATTGAGTTTCAGGCAGTATGTCGATGCGGATTATAATACTGTTCCGCATCTGGAAAAACATCTGAGGCTTGGGCATAAGAAATTATGGTATTATATAGAGCAATGTGACTACAATCTGTATTATGCTGAAAATCAAACATATACAAGTTATAGGGATTTTCAAAAAAAGTGTAATAACGAAACTGATTAAGGAGGACACCGAAAATGAGTAAATCCGTATTAATCAGCATCAAGCCGAAATGGTGCGAGCTGATAGCAAACGGAAAAAAGACTGTCGAAGTCCGAAAGAGCCGTCCGAAGCTTGAAACGCCGTTCAAGGTGTATATCTACTGCACATTACAAGGCAGTAATGAATTTTTCAAAAACACATTGAATGGTAATATATCGGAGTGGAACAAAGAAAATTGGGGGCTTAAGAAAGGCAAGGTCATAGGCGAGTTTGTATGCGATACCATGATTACCGACCGCACATTTGGACATGACCCTTTGTTTAATGCGCTGTCCTGTATGACCATTGAAGAAATAACGTCCTACTGCACAGAACGCAAAATGTACGGTTGGCACATCTCCGACCTTGTTATTTACGACAAGCCAAGAGAGCTGAATGAGTTCGGCAGATACGGTCAGCTCCCCTGTGAAAAAGCTTGCCCTTACGAAAAGTGTGAGCATTTTAAATATATGCGAGTTAATGCAAATGAGTATGATTATGATTGCGATTGCAATGGGCTTTTAGATAATTTCATGCCGCTGACCCGTCCGCCGCAATCGTGGTGCTATGTGGAGGAGGACACTGATATTTATAAATCGGAGGATATCGAAGTCACCGGCAACATCTTCGACAACCCCGAGCTTCTGGAAGGGGGTGAGGGTGAATGACCATAAACGAATATCAGGAAGAAGCTTTGCGAACAGCTTCGGAAAAGTGCAGAAGTCTTGAAAATTGCGCTATGGGCCTTGCAGGCGAAGCGGGAGAATGCATTGACATCATAAAAAAGCACCTTTTCCACGGTCACGAGCTTGACAAAGAACATCTTGCAAAGGAATTTGGTGATGTTGCATGGTATCTCGCAGTCGGAGCGGAAGTTATCGGCTATGACCTCGAAACGATTTTGCAAATGAATGTCGATAAATTACGTATCCGTTATCCCAATGGATTTGAAGCCGAGCGAAGCATACACAGAAAGGACGGTGATATTTGATGCCTGAAATCAAGCTTAAGCCTTGCCCGTTTTGTGGAGATGAAGCGCAGATGATGGAAAGGTTGAGAGGCCAAACCCAAAAGGTATATTATGTCTGTTGTAT
>JBJFHQ010000103.1:0-3509 GCA_051893755.1 Oscillospiraceae bacterium | reverse complement strand
ATATTCTCTGACAAGCGCCTGAAGCAGCTCGTCACGGTCGATGTGACGGATAAGACTTCTTGCATTGTTGTAGGTAGTGATATAGGTGGGGTCCTCGGACAGGATATAGCCCACGATCTGATTAACGGGGTTATAGCCCTTTTCACGCAGCGCCTCATAGATAACGGTAAGATTCTGCTTCATTTCCGCGTCCTTATCCTCGCATACAGAAAAGGTCATGGTCTGTTCGTTATTCATTTCAGCACTCCTTTCCGGGTTTTTGCCTATAAGATCCCTCACTGATATTATAACTCAACCGCCCACAAATTACAAGTGCTTTTAAGAATTTTTTTCTCCATTTTTCAATATTTGGCACTTTGTACAATTTTTAAGCTCCGTTTTTTACGTCCAAAGCTATTTTGTACAATTTCTGCATAAAAATACGACAAACCTCTTCAAAAACAGGTGGAAAATCTTACTTTTCACAGCGGTTTTCGGGCTGAGGACTGATGTTGAAATGCACAAATTTTGAATATGGAATTTATTTAAAATTAACAAAGAATCAAAATATCCTTGCAATTTATTTTCCGCTGTGGTATAATAACCTTGTTACAGGACATCGCTGATGATCTCGGCTTTGTCGGTGGCAGCAATTCCGATATATAGGTGTGCGGGCCCTGTGCAACAGAACACCGTGAACCATGTCAGGCGGGGAACCGAGCAGCATTAAGCGGTACGTTTTTGTGTGCCGCAGCCAGCCTGCACACCTATGTACCGGAATTTTTTTGACGGAATCGCAGTATGCCCCACATCACAGCGGGCTCTGCATATACCGACGGGGGAGTTTTTATGAGAGGTCCCGGGGACCCTGATTACGGTCGTATGGCGGCTGAGCTTGCCGTCTCGATACCGATAGTTATCGCTGCGGGGATGCTGTTCTACCGCGAGACAGGCTCGGTGGATATCATCTACATCGCCGTGGTGTACATCGTTTTTATCCTGCCGCTGATCTTCAGGTCTGTTTCCGAGGCTAAAAAGAAGGACGAGCCTCTCTTCGGAAAGACCTTCCGAGGGCTTGACTTCGCTTCCTTTAAATTCCGCAAAGCCGAAAGCCTGCACAGCGAAGGCCATTTCAGCGACGCTATCCACACCTACAAGGAGGTCGAGGAGTACAGGCTCACTCCCCGTGAGACTGCGGTCCTTTACTTTTACATGGGAATGTGCTACCGTGATATGGGCTATCCTACCAACGCCGCGGCTTCATTCGAGAGGTCCGACGAGGTATATTTTCTCCGTCCCGGCGTGCTTTTAAACGCTGAGCGCAGCTACGTGGACGCAGGTAATTTTTACAAGGCGGAAGAGATATCCGACAGGATGTTCGAAAGAAAATATGACGAAAATTATTTCCGGTTCCTGTGGTCGGACCGGGGACGCATCTTCCTGCGGGCAAACGTCCCCGACAGGGCGATAGATGCATTCGAAAAGGGACTTGACGCAGGGCTTGACCTCTGCGGAGCTTACTGCGGACTGGCTGTGGCTCATCTGATGAAAAGGGATGTCCCGAAAAGCCGCTCCTATGTGGAAAAGGCTGCCGCTTCGGGCGGTATGTCGGGACAGGAGGGCTTTTACGTCTATTACGGCGAGGTGGCACGCTCTCTCGGGCTTTTCGAAGAGGTCAGGGATATGATCATGCACGACGACGAGGACGAGGAAGATCAGGATTGAGCAGAAAGGAAGATAACATTGTATCAGGCACTTTATCGTAAATACAGACCCTCTTCCTTTGATGATGTGATATCTCAGCCTCACATCACCGGAACTCTGAAAAATGAAATAATCACGGGCAAAACTGCCCATGCCTATATTTTTACGGGCTCACGGGGAACGGGCAAGACTACCTGCGCAAGAATACTTGCCAAGGCGCTTGTCTGCGAGCATCCCGCAAACGGCGAGCCCTGCCTTGAATGCGACAACTGCCGTGATATGGACGCAGGCATGCTCTCGGATATCATCGAGATAGACGCTGCCTCCAACGGCGGCGTGGACGATGCAAGAGACCTCCGCGAGGCGGCAAGCTATACCCCCGAGCGGTGCAGATATCGCATCTACATCATCGACGAGGTGCACATGCTGTCCAAGGACGCATTCAACGCACTCCTTAAAATAATCGAGGAGCCCCCTCCCCATGTGAAATTCATCATGGCGACCACCGAGATACACAAGGTGCTGCCCACCATTCTTTCACGGTGCCAGCGGTTCGATTTCCGACGCATCCGTGCCGAGGATATCGCCGACCGCATCGGATATATCGCCTCAAAAGAGGATTTCACTATCGACAGGGACGCAGCGGAGCTTATCGCAAGAGCTGCCGACGGCGGCATGCGTGATGCGCTGTCCATTCTCGACCAGTGCGCCGCATTTTCCGACAGCATTACCGCAGAGGTGGTCTCCGAAGCGGCGGGCATGGCTGGCATGGAGTCGGTCTTTTCGCTGACACAGGCGCTGGCCTCCAAGGACACGGCGGCGGCGCTGGAAGTCGTGGAGGACGTATATTCACGGTCTAAGGACCTGTCAAGGCTTACCGTCGAGATAGTCGGTCAGCTGAGAAATGTCCTTGTCATAAAAAACGTTCCCCGTCCCGAGGGGCTTATCAGCGTGTCGGGCGGCGATATGGAGCGGCTCATGAGCATCGCACAGAGCGCTTCGGAGGAACAGATACTTTTTGCACTGGACGAATTCGGAAAGCTGACCGAACGTCTGGGACGGAGCATGTCCAAGCGGGTGGAGCTTGAAATGACGATAATACGCGTCTGCAAGGGTGCGCCTGCTCCTGCGGCGGCGGCAGACCCTGCCCTTGCCGAAAGGATAGCTCAGCTTGAGCAGACTATCCGTCAGCTGCGGGCGGGCGGAGCGAACAGCTCCCACACGAGCAGCCCCTCTCCGAAAAGAAACGGATTTGTTTCCAAGGAGGTCATCACCGACACCTCCAAAATGGACCCGAACGCCATTGTGCCGCTGGCGCAGTGGGCGGAGATACTGGAAAAATTCGGCGAGGTGTGCCCCGCAGTAAAGGGCACGCTGCACGGCTCGAAGGCGTATGAATCCAACAACATACTGCTCATTGTCACCGATAACAATTTCTTCCTGCAGCTTTTGCGGAACAAAGAAAATGCGCAGATGCTCCAGCGGACCATAACCGAGGTCACGGGGCGGAGCTTCAAGATAAGGGCGAAATGCACTGCTGCGGAGGACAGCGGCACGGAGAACAAGCTGCCGTCGCTGCTGGAGAAAGCGGCTGCGGGAGGAGTTCCGACGGAGTCGGAATAGTGGTCGGGGCCGCCCGACAGCGGTTGCCGCGTTTGGGGCTGTTTGGCAGATGCTGCATCAATCCGCGGAAGTGACCTAATAGTGAAGGCAAATCCGAGGCTGAGGCTAACCGCCAATAAGCAGTAACAACGGGGCAAAAAGTTCGCCGGCCTTTCAAGGCTGCAGGTTTCCAAAGGGCGGCGCCCTTTGGTCGCTGTCCGCAG
>JBJFHQ010000102.1:0-16114 GCA_051893755.1 Oscillospiraceae bacterium | reverse complement strand
GCCGACGAAAAGCTTTACAAGGCAAAGGAAAGCGGCAGAAACAGAGTTATCTCCTGATAAAAATAACACAGCTTCGGTCCTGCGGAAAGCATCGCAGAGACCGAAGCTGTTTTTTGTCATATCTGTCCCGGTGCGGTTCATTTCGTCATGGGCAGAGCCTTTGTCTCTTCGGGCTCCTCCGTCACATAGACATCCTTAAGCTTTCGGTTAATGGCTCTTGTGCGGGTCCCGATGAGCTTGTCAAGCTCGTCGTCAGCCTGACGCAGACGGCTTCTGACAGCAGTGAGCGTGGTCTCGAAGCTTGAAAACTCCTTTTTTGCGTCTTCGAGTATCTTCCACACCTCGCTGCTTTTTTTCTGTATCGCGAGAGTCTTGAAGCCCATCTGCAGGCTGTTGAGCATCGCAGCCATTGTGGACGGACCTGCTATATTTATCTTGAATTCTCTCTGAAGCACCTCCACAAGCCCCATGTTTACCACCTCGGCGTACAGCCCCTCAAAGGGCAGGAACATTATCGCAAAATCCGTAGTATACGGCGGACAGATATACTTGTCGTGAATGCTTTTGCCGCAGCGCCTGATCTCGCGTTCAAGGATATCCCGCCTGTTTTTTATCTCGGCAGGAGCTCCGCCCTCGAATGCGGCAAGATAATTTGAGTAAGTGTCTCCGGGGAATTTGGAATCAATGGGAAGATAAACATACTCCCCGTCCTCCGCTCCGGGGAGCCTTACCGCAAAATCCACCCTTTCGGAGCTGTTTGGGATAACTGCCGCCTGTTCGCAGAACTGTTCGGGAGCAAGTATCTCCGAGAGTATCGCACCAAGGCGTATCTCTCCCATAGTACCCCTTGCCTTGACATTGGACAGCACATTTTTCAGATCGGTCACTCCCGAAGCCACGTTTTTCATTTCTCCCAGCCCCTCGTAGACCTCTGCAAGCCGTTTGTTGACTGCCTCAAAGGACCTTGCTATCTTATCGTCGAGAGTTTTCTGCAGCTTTTCATTTACTGTATCATTTATCCTGTCAAGGCTGTCCCGATTGTCCTTCCGAAGCCTTTCCAGACTTTCGGTGTTGGAGCTTCGCATACTTTCGAGAGAAGCGGTGACCTCCGTTCTGATCTTGTCGAAGCTCTCCTGATTATCCTTTCGCAGCAGCCGCATCTGAGCTTCGATCTTTGTCAGTGATTCATCGGCTTTTCCGCGCTGTTTTTCCTGAGCGTCTCTGAGACTGTCGCCCAGCACGGTTATCGAGCTTACCACCGAATCATGCTGACGCACGGTCTGGTCCATGAGAAGCCTGTTATTGTTCTCGTCATTCCTGTTCATGAATTCGATCTGTTTTTTGATATCGCGGATATCCGCAGAGCCGTATCCCGACAGATTTTTCATCTGCACCAGAACAACGATGAGCAGTACGATGATCACGGCACAAAGCACCGCAGCTGCGATAAGAATAGTTTCCATAAAGCGTCCTCCGATATAAGCGGCAGCCGACATCAGCCCCCGCATGCTTTCAGCAGATATCCTATCTGCCGATATGGTTTTATTATATCACCCATTCCCGAAAGTGTCAACCGAGCACGTTTTCAGACCGGCAGAGCAGCTCTTCCTTTATATGTCAGCAAAGCGCATAAAATTTAACAGAAAAATAACCTCAGGTTTATATCCGCGGCTTCGGGCTTCTTGACATTATTTGCACCGATATGATATAATTATATAAAATGTGGGTAATTATGCCCTGTCCGCACTCCGTTTTTTATGTAAGTAATCGTTTAAACGACATTGCAGACGTTAAAGGAGATGAAGCAAAAATGACGTTTAATGTGACCGCAGAGTGCATAGCTATGTACATATCCTTAATAATAGGGATCTCCGTCTCGCTGAGCGTTGCAAAATGGAACTTTATAAAAAGAGTGTTTGTAGCCTGCGCCTTTTCAATTTCGCTCAGTTCTTTTTTCAATATACTTTCGGCTTTGTTCATCAATAATTACGGCAGCGTGCCTGTATGGGTAAATTATACAGTCACTATGCTGTACTTTGCGTTTCTGTTTCTCACGCTGGCAATCTTCTCGGTTTATTTTCTGAATATCATTGAAAGAGAAGACTCCGCGTGGAAGAAGCGATATACCAAGGCTGTGATAATCCCGCTTTATATATCGCTGGCGATAGTCCTTACCACGCCGTTCACAAAGCTGCTGTTTTACTTCGACGAAACGGGCTATGTCCGCGGAAAACTCAGCAAGATTACCTATGCGGTCATGATGTACATGGCATTTCTGATAGTTTACGCCGCACTGAAAAACGGCAGGAAAACCACATTCAGAGTAAAAATACTGATTTCCTTCTTCCCCATTCTTTCGGGAATGGTGATGCTCGTTCAGTTTTTCGCAAGCCATATCCTCCTTACGGGAACAGCTGCTCTGGGTCCCCTTATCCTTATGTTCCTGTTTCTTGGCACGGATATCGTTGACATCGACAGCGATACGGGCTTTTTCGGCAGCAGAAGCTTCGTTGAAGCCGCTGCAAAACGGCTGCAGAAAAATTCACGGTTCTGCTGTGTGCTCCTCGGAGTGGATAACTCACAGGAGTTCAAGGAGGTTTTCGGCAGACAGAAATATCGTCAGCTCATCACAAGAGCGGCAGTCAATATAGAAAGCGTTATGCCCAGAGTCCCGGGATTCCGTTATTCCGACAACAAATTCATCTTCATTTTCGACAACAGAACATCTAAGGACATAAGCGGCATTATTTCCGAAATGAACAGCGAGCTTGCAAAGGAATACACCTTCGACGGCAACGTTGTCAGATACAAGGTCAGCATTGCGGCAGTAAACTGCCCGCAGCAGGCAGATACTGCGGAACAGCTTATCGAGCTGATCGAATACTGCGCCCTTCAGGCAAAGAAAAGCAAGAATTCGAATATCTATTACTGCGATGATGCGGCTCTTGACCGTATACGCCGCAAAAAGGAGATCACCGAGATACTCAAGCGTGAGCTCAACTCCGAGGAAAATAACTTCGAGATATTCTATCAGCCCATCTACGAGGTCTCAAGCGGAAAATTCCGCACTGCAGAGGCTCTCATACGTCTGAACAAGACCGAGATCGGTCCTATCTATCCCGACGAATTCATACCCATCGCAGAGGAAATGGGACTGATAGTCCGTCTGGGTGATGTGGTGCTCGATAAATCCTGCCGCTTTATCGCACAGCTTATCGAGGAAAAGGTCGATTTCGAAGCAATTTCCGTCAATTTCTCCGTTCATCAGATAATGCGCAGCGATATCGCGGATAAGGTCATACAGACAGTGCACAAGTACAATATCCCGCCCGAAAAGCTTCGGATAGAAATAACCGAAAGCGTTATCATCGACAATTTCCAGCATGTCAAGAATATGATGAACGATCTGGGCGATATCGGGATAAAATTCTACATGGACGATTTCGGTACCGGATACTCCAACCTCTCCAATATGATAGAGCTCCCCTTCGAATATCTCAAGATCGACAAATCGCTTATCTACAGCGCAGAAAAATCGGAAAAGGCGTACTTTATCCTCACGTTCATTGCGCAGGCGTTTATCAAGCAGAACGTGAATATCCTTACCGAGGGCGTTGAGACCGAAAAGCAGGAAAAGATCGTGGAGACCATAGGCGCATCCTATATCCAGGGCTTCCGCTTCGCAAGACCCGTAAACGGCGATACCGCCAAGGAATACTTCCTCGGTATCAGAAACGACGCAGTTATTGGCTGAATCATCGAATTAAAAGCCGTACTGCGCTTTTCGGGAAAGGTGTGTTATAATCAAAATATAGTAAACGACATTAGAAATTGAACTTGAAGTCAAGCAAAAGCTTGCATATATGGCTTTTGCGCAGACGGAAAGCATCAATTTCAATGGCGTTTACTATAAAAAATCCGAAGGGTGATAAAAATGCCGCTGCATATCATAAACGGAGATATTTTTGATTTTAAAGGCAAGGTCGATGCAATAGTTGTCCCTGCAAATAAAAAGCCTGTAACAGGCTTCGGACTTGACAGCATGATGTTCAGGGCTGCGGGCTATAAAAATGTCATGGAGCAGAGAAAGGCTATGGGAGACCTGCGCCTTGGTCAGGCAAAGGCTACCGACGGCTTTCGTCTCGCAGGACATCTGATACATACGGCAAGCCCGATGTGGCTGGGCGGCGCGTCGGAAGAATGCGAAAAGCTGAAAAGCTGTTATATAAACTCCATAAAATGCGCCGATCTGCTGGGCTTGAAAAGCATTGCATTTCCGCTGCTCTCCTCGGGAAATATGCGATTTCCGTACGGTACAGCCTACGAGACCGCCGTACATGCCATAAACGAGCGGCTCGGGGTGCATGACAGCCTTGACGTTTATCTTGTAATATACCGCGGCGACAACGAGGATGAATTTATAAAAGCTGAAAATATATACATGCACAGCGATTCCACTCTTGACGAGCTGAAAAAGCTGCAGTCGGACCTCTCTCATATTCGTGACCCCGACAGAGAGGTGGTCTGGTATCTGACCAACGTGACCGACCACATCGCCATCAGGACCGCAAAGGAAACTCAGATAAAAAGCTTTGAAAAAGCTCTCCCCGTGTATCTTGCTAAGAATCCGGGGAAAAACATCGATGATTTCAAGCACGAGAGGATATGTGAGTATTTTGAGAACTGCGGTATATCTGCCGCAAAGCTTGCCGAGATGATATGCTGCGAAAAATCCACCATAAGCCGCATTAAAAACGGACAGACAAAAACTCCCCGCAAAACAACGATGATCGCTCTTGCCATTGCAATGGGACTTTCCACAGAGCAGCGGTACGATCTCATCAAATGTTCGGGGCATGCCTATCCCATTGATAATATGGACTGCGCGGTCGAGCAGCTCATTCTGGACGGCTTCAGAAATGTGAAGTATATAAGCGATGTCCTGTACAGACGAAACCATGCCTGGCTGCTGACAGGGAACCGCAGCGACGAGCTTGTCGGGAAAAAGGACCCCTCCCCCGAAAAATAACAGGACACACCTCCTGCCGAAAGGTATTACCCTTCGGCAGGAATTTTTTTATTTTTTTGAAAAGTTGCATCCAATGCAACCAAAAGCAGAAAATGCCGTGCTATAATAAGATCATTCCAAGGAAAGGACTGATATTATGAAGGATCTGATGTACATTGACGAGAACGCACGGGGAATAGAGGTGATACCGCTCCACAGCCGTCTGCTGACGGAAAGGAAGTTTTTCCTCACAGAAGAGATAACCTCGGAAACTGCCGTGAAATTCGCACAGGCGATGATGTTTTTTTCCGATTCGGACAAGCCTGTGGATATCTGCATCAACAGCCCCGGCGGCGAGATAAACGCAGGTCTTGCCATTTACGATATGATACAAAGCTTCGGAGGAGAGCTGAATATGTATTGTATCGGACAGGCGTCAAGCATGGCAGCTGTTCTGCTGGCGTCAGGTCAGAAGGGCAGACGGTTTATCCTCCCTCACAGCAGCGTTATGATACACGAGGCTCTGCTCAGAGGAGGCGTGAGCGGCTCTGCCACGTCGATATCCCGCATTTCCGAATCTATCCTCGAGACCCGCGATCTGGTCAACGGGATACTTGCAAAGCATACAGGCAAGAACCTCGGCGAGATAAACAAAGCCACAAGCTTCGACAATCTGATGAATGCGGAGGAAGCAGTACGCTTCGGTATCTGCGACAGGATCGCCGATCCCATATCTGAAAGGAGAAACTGACCATGAAAAGAGCTTACTCAGATGAAGATCCAATATACGGGAACATCTGCTTTGAAGATGACGATTATAATTATGATTATGAATATGATAACGATGACTATGAGTACGAGGAGCTTATTATCCCCGATGAAGGCTTTGCGAAAAGCGAAATGCTCATTGCCAAGAACTGCCGATACAGCCTTGACGATGAAAAGACCCGCCTTAACAACAACGTTCTTATCGTAGGCGGAAGCGGTACGGGCAAGACCTCCACCATTGTCATTCCCAATCTGAAGCAGGCTGTAGGGAGCTATATCGTCTCCGACCCAAAGGGCAATCTCTGCAGAAAATACGGCAGATATCTGTCAGCACAGGGCTACGAGGTCTGCAATATCGACTTTACCCACCCCGAAAGATCGGCTCGGTACAATCCGCTGAGATATATCCGCACAACTCAGGATATCCTGAATATCGCGTCCGTCATCGTAAACGAAAAGGCATCGGCAGGCACAAGGGCAGACCCGTTCTGGGATTCCATGACTATAATTCTGCTGTCCGCCATAATCGGCTACATGCTCGAAACGGACTACAGACCCTTTAATTTCAGCGGCATCCTCCGTCTTGTCCGCGAGGGCGAGAGAACGGATGACGACAGCAAGGAATCCCCCCTTTCCGACAGATTCGCCGAGCTGAAAAAACGAGCCCCCGACAGCTGGGCATGCGCACAGTTTTCCGATGTTGATCAGGCTCCCAACAAGACCTACGACTGTATCAGAGCCACCCTGTCCTCTAAGCTGTCAAGATTCGACACAAGGGAGCTTCAGCTTATGATGAGCGGCAGCGATCTTGCCTTTTCCTCCATAGGCTGCTCAAAAAAGGCAGTTTTTGTGACCGTCAGCGATACCGACAGGTCTATGGACACCCTTGCCAATATTTTTTTCACTCAGGCAATGCATCAGCTGTGCAGCTTCGCCGACGAGTTGGAGGACAGCAGACTGCCTGTGCCTGTGCGGTTTATCCTCGATGATTTTGCCACCAACTGCAGGATAGAGGAATTTCCGCGAATGATCTCGTCCATACGTTCACGGGGCATCTCCGTGATGCTGATGATACAGTCGGAGGCACAGCTCTCACAAAGCTACGACGCCGACCGCATGACCATAATCGGAAACTGCGACACCTACGTATACCTCGGCGGCAACGATTATGACACTGCGGAAGCTGTGGCAATGAGATGCAACAAGCCTGTCTGTCAGGTGCTTTACATGCCCGTGGGGAGCTGCTGGGTATTCAGACGGGGTTCGCAGCCTGTTTTCACCGAGACCCTTCCTCCCGACAGCCGTAAAATGTCGGAGAAAAGTCTCTGAACCGCATATATGCTGCCTGTCCTTTCAGGCTCTTCCCTCTTATAAGCGCCGCTGCTGCGGCAGGAATTTTTCCTGCCGCAGCAGCGGTCTGTGTTTATAACCGTATGTATTGCTCCCCCAATTAACTGATGAAGATTTATGCGCAGAACCGCTGACGACGGATTTCGTCAGTGGGGCAAGCAGAAAATTCAATAGTTAATTGGGGGAGCAATATTATCTGTCCAGCACTATCTGCTTAAGCACCTTTACAATGGTATTGCTGCACGCTTTTCCGAAATCCTCCGCCCCGGCAACTATCTCAGGCTCTTCCTTGAGGCAGTCCTCGTAAACCAGCCTGCCCGCGTTCTTCATTATGATACCCACTTCGTTCCTGCCCCAGTTTTCGGGGATGATACCGTCATCGACCATCTTGTTGATAATCTTCTCCACCCTCGCTCTTGTGACCACCATTGCCGCGATCTCCATATCGGGAGAAAGCTTGTGCTCCTTGGGAGTTTTTTTGCTCTTATCACGGTACTTCTTACTGTCATGCACCTCTAAGAATTTTTCGCTGACAAGCTTTGTGTAGAACACTCCCCTTATCTCGTCGTTATTCAGCGAGGTCATGTTCTTGACTACGATACCCTCTCCCTCAGCGCCGCCGAGAGCGGTTTTTCCCACATACTCCTGAATGGTTTTCCAGCTCGTGAACTTTCCCGAATAGAATACGGGAACAAAGGTGAGCCCCAGCGCTTCGGCGATCTCCATTGCTTCATTCTGGGTGAGATATTTATTATGCTCGATATCCCATACATCAAAGCAGTAGAACTTCTGATAGCATTCCTCGGGGTACTGCACCGTATGAGGAACGAGCCATTCTCCGAAGACCTTTTTAGATGAGCCTATCACCCTTTTCACAAGCTCCTTGTCAAGGCTCTGCGTCCAGCCCCAGAAGCCGCGGAGATCGTTCTCACCGTCGATCTGATAATTTCTCGAAAAAGCGACAATGCTGTCCGAAGCCTCGTCGTAGAGAAAGCTTGCGTTAGCTCCGTCTATCTTTTCCTCGATGACTATATCGTCTCCTGCGCTGAAGCCGAAAGCCAGATCGTTGGTGAAACGTTCGATATCCAGATATTTCTTGTGCCTGATCTCATTGATCATATTGATTCTCCTTCCATAATTCGGCGTAAAGCACGCCCATGTGATCATGCTCTCTCGATATAACATCAAGCTCCGTGCTCTCGTCATAGAACATGATACCGTTTCTGCGGCGTTCTGCAAGCCGCTCGTAATGCGCCCTGATATTTTCGGGCGACGCATACTCCCTGAATTCGTATGGGATGACCACCATACTTGCGTCTATGCTGTCCGTCCCTACACCCGGATCGGGCTGCCGGGCGTCTATCACACAGAACAGCCTTCGCTCTTTGTCGCCCACATAGTATACAACATCTCCCGCTCTGAACGGCACAGGATATTTTACATATCTGTCTGCCACCGAGCCGTCGGGATATTTCCACCGTGTGCTGTGATAGTTGTTTGCCCGTATGATATTCCCCTTTTCATCGACTGTCATTTCGGCGATATGCTTATCCGCTCCCGAGATACGCTTGTCGATAACAGCCAGATATGCCGAGCCTGTGTGTTTCAGACGCTTCAGCGCTTTTCTGAAGCTGTTGTAAACGGGCGGCGAAGTCTCATAAAGCGTCTGACATTCAAAAGCATAGCGCATATCCTTATTTCCGATGTATTCCCTGACATTCTCCGCCATATTGATATGCCATTCAAGCTCCTTACGGATATTTTCCTCAAGCGGTTCCTTAAGCAGCAGCCTGTAAAACTCCGCATTGCAGAAAATATCCTTTTTGCTGAAATTAAAGACCGTTGATGCCATATCCTCATAGGACGGAGCAAATTCGCCCCGTTCCATCTTTTCGGCAAGATATTCCCGCATTGTCACCGACGGGATATATCCCGTCAGCTTTTCCTGCAGCCGAGTCATGATATCACCCCGCTAATCATCATAATAATGTACCAGCTCCACCCACTGCGGGACATTCGGAGAAAACGGGGAATCAAAATCCCATGGGCTTTCACCGGGGACAAAGAAGGTCGTTCTGTAAGGCGGCTTTTCATCGGGGAACATACCAATTGCGTCCGAGAAGAAAAACAGTCCCTTCAGCCTTTTCCCGTGATTATTCTTCGGAAAATCGTCTGCATAATCAAACACACAGGTGAAATCTGTTCCGCCAAGACCCTGCACCTCATAATTTTTGATCATATCCGCAGCGTCCTTGCGGGAGCGTATCATCTTATGGCTGATGATGCGGGTATCAAAGGTCACAACATGGATATTGACTGCGCTGCGGATGTTCATCTGCTCGAAAAGGGAGTATACCTGCCGCAGAAAGTTTACTGCGATATCTCCGCCGCAGGAACCCGACATATCAACAGCAATGACTATATCGGTAACGGAGCACTGCTCACGGGTCTCGCTGAATTCAATTATCGGCGTATCCCCCAGATTATCCATGCCCCAGGTATACATCATCAGATCGAAGGTATCGGGGTCCTCCGAGATGACCTCCTGTACTGCAAATCTTCGGATATATTCCAGATAGGAAAAGCGGCTGAATCTGTCGGGCTTTTTCATCTCCATGAACATATTTCCATGCTCGCTGCCAAAGCCCTCGCTGCGTGCATATGCCTTAGCCTGCTCCAGCAGACCCGACCAGTTTTTCTCGTTCTCCGCATTTTCGGACGCACAGGCTGCATTACCGCCCTTTTCCGACTGAGCCTGCGCTTCTGCGGCGGATATAGCACCTGCCTGTTCAGGCTGATTACTGTCATCCTTTTTCCGCCGGGTATACCACATTTTGTGGTCGTCCTCCTTCAGCTTCGATACTATGGAGAACATCTTGCCAAACGCCTTGACATCCTTTTCCGCAAGGTCGTACAGATCAGCCGTGGAGCTGACCTTATACTTGTCCATAAACTTGACTATCTCGCTTTCCTGTGATGAAGAGGACCTGAGCAGATTTGCTGACCTCATCATGCAGAACACCGCAAAATCAGATGCCGTATCAAATACATCGTCCTTTTCCGATGTCATCGACGGATGAAGATACAGACTGTGCAGCACGGTATGGATTATGGAATTTCTCAGCTTATCCTTGTTCTTGGAGTACATGCCGATCACCCACTTGGGATTGTAGTAAAGATACTCATAGTCCGAGCAAATTGAGTTTGTCTCGTCGGTGGGCTCGGTTTTCAGAGAGTAGACCGCTCTCTGCAGAAATGACAGCTCCATTGTGGTCCTGCGTATCATATGGCTGACTATCTCGGCGGACAGCTCCAGCTCATCAGCTGTAAAGGAATTATTGTCAAGCATATTATCCGCTCCTTACTTCTTTGATGAATTCTTCATCTTTTTCTTGATATTCGACTCAGCGGAGGTCACATTGTCCAGATATCTGCCGAAGCGCTGATTCTGCGTAACGAGTGCTGCCTTGACGATATCTCCGTCCACAAGGATACCGCTCATGAATATCTCAATCTCCCCATTCTTGCCGTAAAGCTTCTCCACAAAATCGGAAATATTGTCCATCATTGCCGAAGCGTTTTTCATATCACCCGAAGCAGCCGCCAGATGAAGCTTTCTTCTCATGCACTCGATAAGCATGAAGCGGATATTCACGCTGCATTTTTTGAGCCGTGAGACCATATCCGAGGTAGCCTTTCCGTTCACGATAAGGTCGATCTCCTCTTCGGTGATGGTCTCCTTCACAAGGCGGTAGTAATCGAAAAATTCGCCTGCCACGGTGGGAACTGCGATGAACTGCTCCACTACGTCGATAGTCACGGGAAAGCCGTGCTTTTCATAGGAGTTGAGCGTTATGGACAGCTCCTCCCAGCCTCTGGGAGTAACGATGCTGTTGTCATTCTCGTCAAAGCAGTAGAGCTTGCTGTTGTCGGAGGTTATGTACGAGGTGATGATCGGGTGCAGCTTCTTTTCCGCCGCATATCCGAGCCATGCTCCGCTGTCGGGCACGATATTTATCACCCTGAGACGGTCTCTCGTGACTGCGTCGAACTCCTTGACGCTCTTGTTGTACTCGGGAGGATTGCCCGCCATGACCAGTATCCAGCCGTCGGGTATCTTGCTCTGTCCGAGGGTCTTGTTCTGGAACAGCTGCAGCATGGGAGCTGCCAGAGTTTCCGAAGCGCAGTTGACCTCGTCGATGAAGAGTATGCCGTTTGGATTGCCGGTGCGCTCGATCTCGTCTCTTACAGAGGTCACGATCTCGCTGGCGGTGTACTCTGTTGTGGAGATATTTTCTCCGTTGTAGCTTCTGGAAACTATCTTGGGAAGACCAAGCGCGCTCTGTCTTGTGTGATGAGTGATGGAGTAGGAAACATATCCGAGTCCCAGCTCTTCAGCCGCCTGCTTGGGGATATCGGTCTTTCCGATGCCCGCAGGACCCATAAGCATGATTGGGCGCTGTCTGTTCACGGGGATAACGCTCTTTCCCGAGTCGTCCGTTTCGAGATAGGTGCGGCAGATCATTTCAAGCTGATCCTTTGCCTGTGCGATAGTAACGCTGTGTCCGCATGCAGCGGAAGTGATTTCATTTAACATTATTTTTTCCTCCTTAGCAGTCTGTTTTTTATCTTGTGATCATATTATACAGAATAATCCCGCAGTTGTTTTTTCAAATTTGAAGAAATTTTTCCACCCGTGCGCAAAGCAGTCGGATGAGCATCGTGGCATGGTATATGGACATCATGTACCTCTGTCGGACAGGTTCATATACTTTCTGATAACATTGAGCGAGCCCAGATATTTATTCTCTACGCACATACCGATAAGCTCATTTAACTGTCCGTCGGAAATATCGGTTTTTCTCAGCACATGCTCCAGCACCCTGCTGCTTTTCAGCAGCGAATGGATGATCCTGCTGTGGACGATATCATCATCTATACGCACCTTAAGGTCCGCCCTGAGCAGATAAGAGATATGAAGCTCCGTACCATTCTCCTTCATAGCATTGTTCCATGGCAGCCATTCGGGTGCACTGGCATATTTTCCGGTAAGATCAAGGGTTATCCTGTCCTTCCCGATGATGCCGATAACATTGAGAAGCGCCTTCTGATCATTTCCCGTCAGAGCGTCAGCGTCAGCAATATCAATATACACTTCATCTGCCAGAAGAGGGATGATATTGTTCCTTAATATCCTTTCACTCTCTTCACATACTCTGTCTGAACTGCGGCTGAATGGTGTCATAATGGACGTTATATTCAGGAATTTAATATCGTGTGCTTTCATAAACTCCCATGCCTCGGCAAAGCTCTGATTATGACCTACAACATCAGGAATACAGTTGAGAAAGGCAGATATGCCCATTTCACACATAAATTCCGAAGCCGCCCGCGAAACATCATCGCTGCTGCTGAGTTCGGGAAGGTATCTCATTCCCAGCTCATACAGGCAGTCGATATCAAGTCTGAAATCCGAGGGATAATAATTCATTCCGAATCTTTTCAGCTCTTCCCTTGAAGTATGTTCAAATATTTTGTCAAGATAGCCGTACTTTTTCTTTTTAAAAAGATAGTTCACAAGACAGGGGCTTATATATGATGACGGGTCCTTTGAATGACCGATATAGTAATCGGCAAAATCGTCATTCCCGCATATAATTGCAGCTGACAATATCTCGGAAAAGCAGCCTGCCGCCTCCTGTGACTTCAGTATCACATCAGCTATCGTGAAGGCTTCCCTGCTGCCGCCGATGATCTCATTGATAACGGCTCTATTGAAAAAAGCCTTATGATCGGAATATGTACAGCAGCTGAACTCTTCGGGATATTTTGCAGCATAAGCCGATAAAAAACCGGGGATATGATCGTCCAGCACAGCTTCATAGTCGCTGTACGAAAAGCCGCAGTTCATCATCGGCATACCATGCTTCATTTGTATGAGCTTCCTGTTTAGAGCGGCAAAATCCTGCTTTGAGCCGTTTTCTGTGCACTCCTTGATACTCATGAGCAGTTCTATGTGATCAAAATCACTGTTATTCATAATATACCTCCTTACCGTTATTTTCTGTAAACATGATATCACACTGCAGAACGTTATTTTTTTCAAAAATGAAGAAAACGGAGCATGTCTGAACTGACATGCTCCGTTTTAATAATTTTTGATGCTTTTTACAGCTATAGTAAACGACATTAGAAATTGAACTTGAAGTCAAGCAAAAGCTTGCATATATGGATTTTGCGCAGACTGAAAGCATCAATTTCAATGTCGTTTACTATATATATGCCAAAAGGAGTGTATCGGCAAAAAATTGTCCGATGCCATTTCAAAGCCGCCGCTTCCTGTCAGCCCTGTCCGTAGTAAGCATTTTTTCCGTGCTTCCTGAGATAGTGCTTATCAAGAAGCTCCTGCTGCATACGTCCTGCGGAGGGGTTCATGGACATTGCATGATAATTCATAAAAGCGACCTCTTCGAGCACGACCGAATTATGAACAGCCTCATGAGGATCCTTTCCCCATGTGAAGGGACCATGGCTTTTTACAAGCACCGCAGGTATCGACATAGGGTCAATATCTCTGAAGGTCTCGATAATAACGCTGCCCGTTTCCTTTTCATATTCCCCTGCTATCTCCATGGGAGTCATCGCCCTGGTGCAGGGTATCTCACCGTAGAAATAATCACCCTGAGTGGTTCCCATAGGGACTATACCCATGCCTGCCTGAGCAAACGATGTTGCCCAGCGGCTGTGAGTATGAACGACTCCGCCTATTTCGGGAAATTTCCTGTAAAGCTCAAGATGTGTGGGCGTATCGCTGGAAGGCTTCCATCTGCCCTCTGCAACCTTCCCCGTATCAAGCCCGACGACCACCATATCCTCGGCAGTCATACTGTCATAAGGAACGCCCGAAGGCTTGATAACTATCATGCCGCTTTTTCTGTCAATGCCCGAAACATTTCCCCATGTGAATGTGACAAGTCCATATTTCGGAAGAAGGAGATTTGCCTCCAGCACTTCCTGTTTTAATTCTTCAAGCATTTTATATGTTTCCTTTCAGATCATTTTGCAGCGGCATATTCAGCCGAAAGACCCTTCTTATAATTTTCGATAAATGCGGCAAAGCCTGCTGCGCCCTTTTCATCGGGCTGAACGGTAACGGAGTCCATTGATGCGAATACCTCGGTTTCAAGAAACTCGGGAAGTGACTTAGCTTTTGCCGATGCTGAATATGCGGCAAGTATCGCCATACCCCATGCGCCGCCTTCGCCTGCTGTTTTCATGACAGAGACCGCACTGTTGAGACCGTCTGCCAGAAACTGCTGAGCAACGCCCCGCACCTTGAAAAGACCGCCGTGTCCCGTTATCCTTTCGACAGACACCTTTTCGTTTTCAAAAAGGATATCCATTCCCAGCTTCAGCGCAGCCATTGACGAATAAAGCTGTGCCCTGAAGAAATTTGCAAGTCCGAACCTTCCGCCGGGCGTTCTGAAGTACATAGGTCTGCCATTTTCGGCACCTGCAACAGGCTCGCCGGAAAGGAAATTGTACGCAACAGTCCCCCCGCAGTCGGGGTCACCGTTAAGTGCGTTCCTGTAGAGGGTCTCATAAAGCTCGGACTTATCCATAGCTTTTCCGCTGAGAGACGAAAACTCACCGAAAACGCTGACCCATGCGTCAAGCTCGGAGCAGCAGTTGTTGCAGTGCACCATAGCAACGGGAGAACCGTCAGGAGTAGTGACCACATCTATTTCGGGATAATGACCCTGAAGCGGCTTAGAGAGAACAAGCATAGCAAATATGGACGTACCTGCGGATACATTTCCTGTCTTCGGGAGGACGCTGTTGGTGGCGACCATTCCCGTTCCTGCGTCGCCCTCGGGAGGACAAAGCTTTACGCCTGCTTTGAGGACACCTGTAGGGTCGAGAAGCTCTGCGCCCTTTTCCGTAAGAACAGCATTCCCCTCGCCTGCGCTCAGCACAGAGGGCAGTATCTCTCTGATATCGCCGTGAAAGTTCTTTTCTTTGAGAAGTGCGTCGAGCTTTTTCATATATTTTTCATTATAGGTGCCGTTTTCGATCGGGAATATCCCCGAAGCCTCGCCCACTCCCACGCAGCGCTCTCCTGTAAGAAGATAGTGGATATACCCTGCAAGAGTATTGATATGTGCTATTTTTGAGATATGCTCTTCGTTATTAAGGACAGCCTGATAAAGATGAGCTATGCTCCATCTCTGCGGGATATTGAACTCAAACAGCCCGGAAAGCTCAGAAGCCGCCTGTTCGGTAATGGTATTTCTCCATGTTCTGAAAGGAACGAGAAGCTCGTCATTCTTATCGAAAGCCATATATCCGTGCATCATGCCCGATATTCCCATTGCACCGTAGGATTCGGGAACAATGCCGTACTGCTCCTTAACGCTTGCGGCAAGCTGTGCATAGCAGTCCCGGAGCCCGCCGATGATATCCTCGGAAGAATATGTCCAGACACCGTTCTCGTATCGGTTTTCCCAATCATGGCTCCCTGCCGCAACGGGAGCATATGTATCGTCGATCAGAACAGCCTTTATTCTGGTCGAGCCGAATTCTATCCCGAGATAGGTCTTGCTGTTTCTGATCTTTTCCTGTATTGTCATTGTGCTCACCTCTTAAGCCTTGCCATTGTATCCAGCATAGCAAGCTGCTGCTCAAAAGCGTTTATTTCGGTCTTATCGTCAATGATAACAAGCTCTGTATCCGTCATCTTTGCAAAAAGGCGGATATCATCCTTGGTAAGAGCGGTGGATACCACCGCATGATGTGCGCCGCCTGCATATATCCATGCTGCCGCACCTGTTGCAAAATCGGGTCTGAGCTTCCACATCAGCCTTGCAACGGGAAGCTTTGGCATAGGCGCAGGCTGCTTTACAAGTGTAATATCCGCACACACGAGACGGAAACGGTCACCCATATCTATCATAGAAACCGCGATACCCTCTCCGTCTATACCGTCAA
>JBJFHQ010000101.1:0-3515 GCA_051893755.1 Oscillospiraceae bacterium | reverse complement strand
GGATCGCTGTTACCGTTCTGCGAATAGTCGGCATAGTATTTTTCCGCAAGAGAATAATACTTCTCAAAATCCGAATAGCTTCTCTCGTTCTTATCAAGCTCGTTCTTCATGGACGCTTCAAGCCGTGCAAGCCGTATGTATATTTTGTAATAGTAATTTTCATACAGTGGGTTTTCCGACATTTCCGTCAGCAGCTCTGCCGCTCCCCTTGTATTGCCAAGCTTGTCCATCAGCACAGCCATATTCATATCAGACTGATAGGTTTCCCAACCAAGAGTTCTCATTTTTTCAATTATAGTATACGCTTGGGCAAAGTACTCTGTTTTTCCGCTTATCTCGCCAAGGTCTATGTACTCCTGTGCCAGATATTCTCTGAGCTGCATGGTAAGGTCCTGCGGAAGAGCTGTCAGCGACTGTTCCAGAATATCAATATTTTTTTGGATATACTCCGTATTATCCGCGCCCATTGCACGATAGCATCTGCTCCACAGAAGATAGGAACGGCGCTTAAGCTCATCGCTGTCTGTTAATTCTATCACATTTCCGACTGCATCGGCAGCCTGCTCGTACTCCCCGCGGACAAAGCATATCTCACCTGTTATCATATATACGCCGTCCTCGGCAAGTCCTCGGTCTATCGCTTCATTCATGATCTGCTCCGCCGACTCCGTATCGCCGACCTTAGCAAGAGATATGGCATAATCACGATAAATATCGGGCTTTTCGGGATTGCCATCCACTGCTTTTTTATAGTATTCCGCTGCATTTGCATAGTTCTCGTTCCGGAACAGGATATCCGCCTGCATAAAATACAAATCGGAGCGCATTTTCTCGGACAGCTCCCCCATTCTGTCGGAAAGGTTATCCGATATATAATCCATTGCTGCATCATATTCTCCCGAACGGTATATTTTCAAAGCATTGTAATAAAAAGGCTCTGCCCTGTCGGGATATTCATCAGTGACTCTTTCAAACAGCTCATCGAAGCTGCTGAGATCCTCCGAAACGCATATCTCCGCCATTTCTTCAATATATGAATTAAGCCTCTCGTCATTTTCGGACAGCATCAGCTTTCTTCCCGCAAATATGGAAACTACCGACGCCGCAAGAAGAGCCACACAGAAAATATATGCCAGCTCATGCCGAAGCATCATGCTTTTATATCTGCGGTCATATTTGTTGACCTTGTTCAGAGCATTGAGCATATCCCCCGCAGAGGAAAACCTGTCCTTCTTATCGCGGCTCATTGCCTTGTCTATGATATATGCAAAGGAATCGGGGATATTCTCGTCAAGCTTTTCAACGGGCACATTCTGTTTCTGAGAATTCACGGGCTTTCGTCCTGTCACCATGCTGTACATGACGGCGCCTATGCTGTAAACATCGGAGCGTGCGTCAAGCAAGCCTCTGCCGATCTCGGTCCTGTCATCTGTGACGTCAAGCCTTTCGGTAGGCTCGTCCTTAAGAAGAGTGGTTTCATCGGAAAGTATCTCTGTGGGATCATTATTTCCGACGGGCATCTGCCCCCTCGCCGTCAGAGCGGAGCGGATAGCCTCGTACTGCTCGGGCGGAGAATAGCCGTCGCTGCTGCCCACGGTGTAAGCTCCGCCGTCGAACACAGAGGAAATATTGAAGTCGATAAGACAGACCCTGCCCTCGGCAGTTATCATAATATTCTGGGGCTTTATGTCGCTGTGGATTATGGGGGGCTTTCTCGAATGCAGATACGCCGCCGCAGAGCAAAGCTCCTTTGACCATTCAAGGGCTTGCTTGTAAGGTATCCTTCCGCGGCTGACGATCTCGTCGAACAGGGAACGTCCGTCGATAAACTCCATCACGGTGTAAACGTCATCGCCGTCGCATACGAAGTCGTAGACCTGAGGCAGACCCTCATGCTTGAGCCCTTTGAGGATATCCGCCTCGGCACGCTCGTTTATGGCACCCTTTACGGTGTCCTTGATAAGCTTGACGGCAACGTACTTTTTCAGTCGCAGATGATATGCCTTATAGACGACTCCGCCGCCGCCCGAGCCTATCTGACCTATTATTTGATAGGTTTCGTTTAGGATTTGGGTTTCGGTTATCATGGGTGTACTCCTTTATGTTGATTGTATTCCTGTTCTTTTCGTTTCTTAATAATCAAATGTTTGCACAATCCATTCTATAATCAATCCGTTAAGCAACTGCGTTTCTTTTGAAACTTTTGAAGAATCAACCATTTCATAACCATACTCCAAACAAACCGATTGTTCCCATTCAAAGTTTTCTCCTTCTTCATTACAATAGTATTCTATACCTTCTTGTTTATACGTCAATAAATTGTTATATTTATCATATGTCATGCTATTATTTAGTATGCCGTTAGTATTACTTCTCCAATCTTTGCCAATGTACGTCCATGTTTCAAAAATAATGTTACCATTTGTATCATATGTAATATCACTTTGTTTTGCATCAAAATACTTATCATAAGCATACCAAGTCATATAGCCTTGCTTATATGGGTTAAAAACGCTATCTGAATATGCATTTTCAATAATATAGCTCTCTCCAACAAGATTTCCATTTTCCATTACATATTCATCTGCATTAATTATTTCATCTTCTAAAACTCTTTTTAATATTTTACCGTCGAACACAAATGTATGTTTTTTTTCGTATTTTTCTTCTGTATATTGCTTACATACATCACAATATATTGTTTTCATATCATCGCTATAATCCAAATTCACATTAATTGTATAATGAATGTATTCTTCTGTTCCTTCTTTGTATATCCCCTTAATTTCACATTTATCTATCCGTCCGAGATCATCATATAAAAAAGTATATTCATTATCGGAACCCATTCCTTCTAATAAGGGATAATAAAAATAGTTCATTCTCCACTGTGTTTTTTCTGTTTTATTATTTGTCGTTTCAGCAACAGTGGTCGTGACGGGTGATGTTGTGGAAACATCAGCAGCGGTAGTAGTAACAGGCGCAGTTGTAGTAGTCACCGTTGTTTCTTGACGTGCCTTTTGGCTGACTGTAATCAAAACCGAAGTATTATCATCAAGCTTTGAATTTGCCATAACCGACTGGCCTAAAACTATCCCAGGTTCAACATAAGAATTCTCAACCGTCTGTATAGTATACTTGATCCCCATAGATGTGCACGCGGAAACAGCTTCTGCCGTTGTCATTCCCACAAGGTCGGGCATTAACAGTATTTCCTCGGTGGTTGTGATTTCTGTCGTTGTTTCCGTTTCGGGCACAGCTGTTACAGCCGTTTCTGTTTCCTCTGCGGCAGCTTCTCCCGTCAGCTCTTCCAGCATATCACGAAGCCGTTCGTCCCCCGTGATATCGTATCCCTTTTCAAGGACTTCAACAGCCTTGTCAGCATCTCCGCTGTCACGGTAAGCCTGAGCCAGTCCGAGATAAGCATCAACATTGTTCGGCTCCAGCTCGATTATCTTGTTAAATTCGGCGATAGCCGGCTCGTAGTTCATCTCAACGAGATATTTCTGCGCTGA
>JBJFHQ010000100.1:0-3516 GCA_051893755.1 Oscillospiraceae bacterium | reverse complement strand
CAGATCGGGTTCATCGGGCAGGACCTGTCCTCCGATGAAGCTCCCCACCATTTTGCCGTCCGCCATGATAGGCGCTGCGTAATCCACCAGCCCCGCATGGCAGTAGTACGAACAGGGCGCACCGTTTGCCAGAGTTTTTTCTGCGCCCTTTTTATCGCACTCATTGCACAGTCGGTTCCCCCGCTCCGACTTTCTTGTATACTTCATGCAGAAATCGGAAAAATTGGAGCCCTTCGTAACAGCAACACCGTTTTTATCGGTAGTGAGCGCAGCCATTCCCGTCATATCCGAAAAGGCGTCCTGTATCTGCTGAAGGATATTAACGTCGATAAGATCGGTCAGATGAAGCTCATTTTCCATATTATCACCCGCATTTTCTCACGTGGTCAGATTGCTTATAGCCGAACGGAGCATGTCCATATCAATAGGCTTAAGAAGGTAGCCGTGAGGCTTGAGCCGCATGATCTCTATGATCTTTTCCCGTTCGGAGACTCCCGTCAGGAAGCATACGGGAATATTTTCAGCCTTTTTATTCTTTTTGATCCTTCTGAAAACCTCCGCTCCCGTTTCGATAGGCATTTCGTAATCGAGGATAATGAGATCCACATCTCTGCTTTCGATGAATTTTTCTGCCAGCACTCCGTTGAGCATTGTGGTGACCTCGTACTCTTCGCTGAGCGCGGTCTTAAGCAGCTTTAAAATGCTGCGGTCGTCGTCCACCACCAGGATATGCTTTTTCGCGGGAGCTGCGGCAGGTGCTTTCTCCGCAGGCACCTCCGGAGCAGGAACAGGTATCTTAGCCGGTGTTTTTTCTTTCACTGCCATTCTCTCGAGAAATCTGACAACGCTCAGCGCCAGATTATCCGTTGAGATAGGTCTCTTTATAAGCAGATCGGGAGCTTTTTCGCCGCTGCCCGCTATGGCATTGCATGCCTCCACAGAGCCTACGACTATCACAGGCGCACCGTTGTAAACATCGCTTTCCTTGACAGCGTCTATCTGCGACATAGCGTCGGAATATCTGGCATCTATGAAGCAGATATATGCGTCGGGCTGAAAAAGCTCAAAATGGTTCAGGATATCAGTCACACATGAAGATGTTGTCAGACACTTGAAACGGGAGTCGGTGAAGCGAAAAAATTCCGATACTATCGCAGAGCTTCCTCCGCTGAGAAGTATTCTGTATTTCATATTGTTACCCCCTTTTGTTACGCTCAGGACTCTGTCAGTCTACAAGTCCTGCGGCGATCTCGCTGAGTTCTCTTATGACCTCGTTTATCTCGGAAACGCTGCTGCGGATAAACTGCGAGCTTTCGTTCAGATCATCGACCGCCCTGTCGGTACTGATGACGCTGTGGTGGGTCTTTTCCACCTGATCAATGATACCGTCGGAGGATCTTCTGATACCGCTGACATTCCGCAGTATCTTATCGGTATGCTCCTCCGCCTCCTTAAGCGTCTCGGCAGACTTGACCGCAAGTCCCCGCACCTCGTCCGCAACAACGGCGAAGCCTCTGCCGAACTCGCCTGCCCGCGCCGCTTCTATGGACGCATTTATGGCAAGCATATTGGTCTGTTCGGAGATGCTCTGTATCTTTTCGAGTATCTTGGTGTATTCGTCGATGCTGTTGCCGATCTCGGTGACAGAGCCTGCGATGCCGTCGGCATCGGTCCGTATCCCGCCGATCTCCTCGTTCAGAATGAGCATATCATTCTTGATGACCTCGTTCTTCTCCGAATTATTGGCGGTATGCTCAACAATGGGACGAAGCTTATCGGTAAGCGAATTTAACGAGCTGTTTATCTCCGAAACAGCGTCCTGCAGAGCGTGATGCTGCTTTTCCAGCCTGTCCTTCATCTTCTGCATCTGGGTCTTTTCAAACATGATACAGTTGGAGGGCGTATTGTTGCCCGCAAAGATCGTCATTGCCATATAACGGCAGCTCTTGAAGCCGCAGGCATGACAATCCACATGTCTGTCCGCCTCGGTAAATTTACCCATGCTTCTGAAGACCTCGTCAAGCTGCTTTTCGTCGGGCAGATGAGAAACCTGCCTGTTGGTATATTTTCTGAGAAAATCCTCCAGCTTAAGGGTCGCGAACACCTTTCTATGGAATCTCTCGGATTTTTTGCGGTTGTTCGCCCAGCTTTTGGCATTTATCATGATATCATATGCATTGAAGGTATTGAACTCGGACCTTGCGCCTGCTCCCGAGTTGCAGCCGAACTCACAGGAGAGCACGTCGTACACCGAAGGCAGCTTCGACTTTGGAGTATTGAGATATACCTCCAGATCCTCGTAGACCTTCTGCACGCCCTCGGAGGTAGTCACCGACAGATCGGGCGCATAAACATGCAGACACTCCTTAAGTCCGCCTGGGATAGGATAGAACGCTCCGTCAAAGCCTCTGACAGCAGAGAATTCAAACTCACTTCTTCCCGTCTGCAGGCGAACATTATGGGACTTTATGTACTCGTCAATGCTCTTGAAGGTGATATTATAGCTGATAAGTCCCGTATTGTGGAACTCATCGCTTTTGGCAACGCATGGAGTAAGCGCCGCGAGCACATCGTCATTTTTGAGATACTTACGGACAAACACCGCACAGCATAAAAGCGGAGAATGTACCGGAGAAAGCCACGGGATAAGCTCGGGCTTGTGCTTTTCGGCATAGTTCACGATAGCCGCGCAGGGCTGTGAAATTATCTTAGCATCGGGGTGGCGCTTCATGTATTCGATGTGCATATATGTACAGATATCTGCGCCGAAGGAGCCGTCGTAGACCTCATGCACGCCCATATCCTTCAGCCATTTCAGGATATGCCGCCATCTTCCGTCGAGAGCGGTCTTGATAGCGGGCGCCACGATAAGGGACACCTTTTTCCTTTTGATCATCTCCATGAAGGTATCGAGATCGTCGTCGTAATACCTTGCACCGTGCCTGCAGTTCTTGATACATTCACCGCACTGTATGCACTCGTCGGGGTTTACTCTTACGACCTTACCGTCATAGTGGTTCGCATTCGGAACGGGACAGGTCCTTATGCAGGCATTGCAGCCGATACATTTATCTTCAATGACATGGATCATGTTACATACCTCACTGTAAAAATTTATTGAACGCCATAATATTTGTATACATTATATCAGTTTTTTCGACATTTGTCAATATATTTGGTAAATAATGCCCACTTGCACAAAAAAATACATCTCTGATGAACATATTCGTCATATTAATGAACCGCTGATCAAATCGTTTCACGACGCTCTCTGCGGCGGATTTCCGAGAGTCGGAAACGATAACTTCGCCTTTGATCAGCGCTTCCTGAAAAACAAAGCGCTCCGCCGCCGATATCAGCCGCAGAGCACTGTTTATCTATTCGCTGTATATTCTTGTGATTATCATATCCATAGGCAGCTCCCTCACGGATATATCCCTGAAGCTTATCTGTTCTGTAAGACTTTTCAGAAAATCCGTGATAGGCTGCTTTTCCGTATCCACTTCAAGAGAAATG
>JBJFHQ010000099.1:0-3548 GCA_051893755.1 Oscillospiraceae bacterium | reverse complement strand
GGCAAGGTGGCGCTCTACCAGATGAGCTAAATCCGCAAATGGCGACCCGGATGAGGCTCGAACTCACGACCTCCGCCGTGACAGGGCGGCGTTCTGACCAACTGAACTACCGGGCCATATGGTGGGAACAATAGGGCTCGAACCTATGACCCTCTGCTTGTAAGGCAGATGCTCTCCCAGCTGAGCTATGCTCCCATTGATTCGTGTCATTTCTGACGACTATTATATTATACACTATAAATTTCGTTTTGTCAATAGTTTTTAGAAAATTTTTTTAAGAAATTTTCAGCACACCCTATCATCCCCCGTTTTACGCGGAAAACACCTCCGAAAGCATCTGCCGTCGGAGGTGATTTTCTGTCAGAGTCTGAATTCCGAGATAAGCTTGTCCAGCATTTCCGCCTGACCGCTGAGCTCCTCGCTGAGGGCTGCCTCAGACTGAGTGGAGCCTGAGGTGCTGTTGATAACGTCGGAAATGGAGCGGATATTTTCGGATATCTCGTCCATGTAGCGGCTCTGCTCCCGTGTAAACTCGGATATGCGGCAGATATTCTCGTCCACCCTCACAGTATTTCCCACAGCCTCGGCAAGATAGCCTGCAGTGGAATCCGCAAGGGCTGCTCCTGCCGAAATAGCCTCGGTGGTCTCGGATATCAGCTTTGAAGTGCGGTTTGCCGCCTCCGCAGATTTTCCCGCCAGATTGCGCACCTCATCCGCCACCACGGTAAAGCCCTTTCCCGCAGCTCCCGCACGGGCAGCCTCGACCGACGCATTCAGCGCAAGTATATTGGTCTGGAAGGCGATATCGTCGATAGTCCTGACTATCTTTGCAGTTTCCGCGGACATTGCCGATATCTCCGACATTGCCTTAAGGAGCTTCTCCATTTCACGGTTGCTGTCCTCGATGCGCTCCTTGGCGCTCCCTGCGAGGATACGCGCATCATCGGCGATAGTGCTGCTTTCCCTTACCTTGTCCATTATGGCGGTGATATCGGCGTTCAGACGGTTCACGCTCTCGGTCTGGTCGGACACTCCCGCAGCAAGGTCTGCGGCAGTCTGCGCCACATTTCCCGCTCCCATGGACACCTGCTTGGACGCAGCATCTATATTGTTCAGCGTACTTCTCATGGAGTCTATGATATTCGTGAGCGAAGCCTTGATAGGCGCAAAATCGCCGATATAGTCCTCGTCCACGGTCACGGTGAAATCCCCCTTGGCAAGACGGTCAAGCTTGTCGGAGATGTCCGCGATATATTTTCTGGTGATATCGGTGCAGCGGGCGAAATTTGCGCAGAGAGTACCGATCTCGTCACCCGCATTGTAGTCGAAGGTGGCGGAAAGCTCGCCCGAGGCTATCCTGTCAGCGGCTTCGCTTATCTTTTTCAGTGGCTTCAGCTGGCTGCGGGTCACTGCGATGACCACTGCGCTGCCTGCCGCAATGAACAGCACCAGCATGACAGCTTCCATTATCGCAAGTCCCGTAAGCGTGCTGTTTATGTCGTTTTTCGGGATAACACAGCCTATTGTCCAGTCCGAATTTTCAAGGCGGTTGAAGGCAAAATACTTCTTCACGCCGTCAAAGTCGGTGTTCACATCAAAATATACCTCGTCCGAAAGCGCCGACAGCACTGTCTGATAATCGCCGCCTGCCTCCGAAGCAGATACGGTGACTGCATTGCCCGACTCGTCTGAGCCTGCATTGAATGCGCTGCTGCCGCCTATCATGAAATTGCCCTCGCCGTCGATAAGCACAGGCACTGCATTTTCGGTGATGCTCATGCCGGTAACAAGGTCAACTATGTGGTCAAGGGTGATGTCGCAGCCGAAAACTCCCACGATGCTGCCGTTTTCGCGTATCGGCGCAGCTACGGTGATGACCATTGCTCCCGTGGCAGTATCCACATAGGGCGCAGTGAATATCACAGCGTCTGCGGAAACGGCGTCCTTGTACCAAGATCTTGTGGTGGCGTCGAAGCCCTCGGGAAGAGTGGACGTATCGGTGACCGCCATGTACAGGGAAACGTCCTCGTAGGCGGTGTAGCAGTCAAGAAGATCGTCATTCAGCTCCATAACTCCGTCGATGAAGGCGTCGTTGTTCATGTGCCCGCCCGAAGCCTCCGCAAGGTCTCCCACAGCATTCGCCTGATCCTCGCAGAACATCGCCTGCTGCCTGAGCCACGCGTCTATCTGATCGGAATAGACCGTGAGCTTCTGCACGGAGGTATCGGTGATGCCGCTTTTCACCTGTGCAAAGGATGCGGAGAAGCTGACCGCCGCAAGGAGTATCAGCAAAACAGCCGCAGTTATCACCGAGGATATGATGATAGTTTTTGTAAGTCCAAGCGAAGCCTTGGAGTCATGTTGTTCCTTTGATACGGATAACATTGCGCTCATCCTTTCCGCAGTAAATTTTTTCATCACAAAAAAATCCGATGATCCTGCTTTTCATTATATCACAGCTTGCCGCAAATTTCAAGTATTTTTATAAAATTCAGAGAAAAATCCCATAAAATTTATGTATATTGCACATTATCAGAGAAATAATAATCTCAAAAACATAGAAAGATGTGAAGTGAAAATGGAAATACTGACCAATCTTCTGCAGGTGCTGCTCACGTCCATAGGCTCCATAGCGGCACTTTTTCTGCTGACAAAGCTTATCGGCAACAAGCAGATATCCCAGCTGAACATGTTCGACTACATCAACGGCATAACTATCGGCTCCATAGCGGCGGAAATGGCTACCTCGCTGGAATCGGATTTTCTTATGCCGCTGCTTGCCATGACCGTCTACGCAGTTTCGGCGTTCACGCTGTCGCTGATAGCGTCGAAGTCGCTGAAGGCACGGCGCTTCATCAACGGGCGGGCGGTGATACTATACGACAACGGCAAGCTCTACTACGACAACTTCAAGCGCACTAAGCTGGACATCAACGAATTTCTCACCCAGTGCCGCGTGGGCGGATATTTCGACCTGTCACAGATACAGACCGCCGTCTTTGAAGCAAACGGCAGCATATCTATCCTGCCAAAGGCGGAGTATCGTCCGATAAATCCTGCCGACGTTGATCTGAAGGTGTCGGCGGAAAAGGTGCCTGTGAATCTGATAATCGGCGGAGAGGTGCTGGAGGAAAATCTGAGGCGCTGCGGCAGAGACCTAAACTGGCTGAATGACCGCCTGAAGGCGCAGGGGGTAAAGAATCCCTCGGGAGTATATCTTGCCTGCATCAACAGCTCGGACGAGCTGGAGGTATACTTGAAGCTCACAGGTGAAACGAATACGCCGATGGGTGACATTTTTCAGTAAAAACAGACCGGCAGGCTCACTGACCGGGAAATATAAAATCGCCGACCCGAATAGGACCGGCGATATTTTTATTCGGACTTACCGTCACCTTAAACCATGTTTTGCCTTTCGCATGCCGAAGTGGTGAGCACCCCGCCGCAACGCCATGTTTCGCTTTTTACGTGCCGCCGCGGGTATAGCTCACCTAAGCCGAAAAGCTTAAGACGCGGAATCGACCGCGGGGGCACCCCGCCACCCCGCC